>NZ_JBHUDX010000053.1:61274-251203 GCF_042678285.1 Streptomyces caeni | reverse complement strand
GTGGGCGACCGCCTCCGCGCCGGCCGCGAGCGCCGGTTCCGCGGCCGCGGGCGCGGCCCGCAACGCCGCCGCTGCCGCTGCCGCCTCCGCCCAGGCCGCGCAGTCCGCGGGCGCGGCACAGGCGGAAGCCGCCGAGGCCAAGCGGCAGGCAGCCATTGCGAACACCGCCGCCAACCGCGCCACCAACTTCGCCTCCACGGCACAGGCCCTGGCCAACTCGGCCGCTGCGGCGGCGCGCACGGCACGTGACGCCGCCAACTCCGCCGCGGACCACGCGGACAACGCCGCGGCTGCGGCCGAGGAGGCGGTGCAGTACGCCGGCCAGGCGATCGACTACGCCAACAAGTCCACCGCCCACGCGGCCGCCGCGGTCGAGGCGGCCAACACCGCCACCCAGGCGGTGCAGGACGCGCTGTCCGTGGAACAGGCCGCGCGAGACGCGGAGTCGGCGCGCCTGGACGAGTTCAAGCAGCAGGGCCTGGACGAGGCCGCGGAGCTCGCCCGGATCGAGGCGGCGGAACGGGCGGCCTACGAAGACAAGCGCGCGCAGGCGGAGCAGACCGACCAGGCCGTCAAGGACCTGATCGCCCAGGCCGAGCAGGCCCTTGCCGGCAGCGACCTGGCACTGGCCGCCACCCTGGGCCGCAAGGCCTCCATCGGCCTGCTGGACGCGAACGGCGCCTGGACGCGGGAAGCCGCTCAGTTCGCCCTGTCCGGCACGGACGCCGACGTGCACGCGTGGATCGAGACCGACCGGGCCATCGCCCAGCGGCAGGACGACCGGGAGACCGTCCTCTACTACGCCCAGGTGTCCGCGCCCGCGATCGCCGCGGCGGCACAGACCGCGCTGGAGAGCGACGCCGACGACGCGGCGCAGGCCTTTCTCACCGCGGGGGCGATCGAGGCCGCCGCGGACGACTACCGCGTTCAGGTCCTGCGCATCCTCAACAACAACCCCGGCTCCGCGGTCAAGGCGGCGGCTCAGGCCGCACTCGACGCGAACACCGCCAAGGCGTTGCAGGACTTCTTCGACAAGGCCTACCCCGACGCGGTCCGTGAGGACGACGCGGTCGCCACCGCAACCCTCATCAACAACGGCGGCCCCTACACCAAGGCGCACGCCGAGGTCGCGCTGGAAGGCCCGACGTGGATGCGCCGGAACTTCATCGACGTCGTGCAGCACAAGACGGCGCAGCTCGACTACGACTCCGCCACCCACATCGCGGCGGTCCGCGGCGCGATCGCGGCAGCGGCGAAGATCGCCTGCAAGGCGCAGGAGGACGCGGCGCTGGCGTCCAAGGCGGCCGCGGAGGCACGCGAGGCGGCCGACGAGGCGGCACAGTGGGCGAACAAGGCGCAGGCCTCGGCCCAGCAGGCCGCCGGCTACGCCGACGAGGCGCGCAAGAACGCAGACGACGCGGACGAGTCCGCCGCTTCCGCCCAGGCCTCGGCGGACAAGGCCAAGGCCGCGGCGGCAACCGCGCGTGGCGCCGCCCGCTCGGCGAACTACTCGGCCAACAGGGCGATCGACGCCGCGCGCAGCGCCCTGAACTCCTCCTACAGCGCCCAGGCGTCGGCGGCCAGCGCCCGCCAGTCCGCGCTCCAGGCGGGCCAGGACGCCAAGACGGCGGCGGCCGCGGCCAGCGACGCCCGCCGCATCGCCACCGAGAAGCGCAAGGCCGAGGCGGCGGAGGCCGCACGGCAGGCGGCCGAGGCGGCACGGAAGAACCGGGAGAGCGGGACCGACCCGGCCGACAGCCCCACGCACGACCAGGTCAACTCCAACGGCAGCAACGGCGACAACGGCGAGAAGTGGTACGAGGACGCCGGCTGGTGGGCCGACACCTTCAACTACATCAGCATCGGGACCGGCTTCCTCTCCGCCGGCCTGGGCCTCGCGGGCCTCGCCTTCCCGCCGCTGGAAGTGGCGGCCGGGTTCTTCGCGTACGTCTCCATGGGCTCCGCCGCCCTCAGCACCCTGTTCACCGGCTTCGAGTACGGGTTCACCAGCGGCGAGTTCGCCTCCTCCGCCGCGGGTACCGCGCTGGGACTGATCACCTTCGGCCAGTCGAAGGTGATCGGGGCGCTCGGTGGTACCAAGGTGGCCACGAAGGTCACGCAATTCGCCCACGATCTCGTGTCCCCGATCACCTCGACGCTCTCGTCGTGGTTCTGACGGGACCCGGTCGTAGACTGATCGGCAGGGGCCGGCATTCGACGTCGGCCCCTGCGCCTTTCTCACCGGTCTTCTCATCACCCATGGATTTCCCACCGGAAGGACACCACGCTCGTGCTCGCGTCCGTTGCCACCGGATGGCTGTGGCTGATGGCCGCAGCGGCCTTTGCGATCCATTCCTACGCCATGGCGAGGTGGATCCCGCTCCGGAAATTCTGGATGCCGTATCCCTTCATCATGGCCGGATGCGGGGTCGGTGCGGTCCTGTTCGGCCAGTGGCGCGGTTTCTCCCTGGCCGCCATGGTGACCGGATACGCGTTCGCACTCGTCGGGCTGACGATCGGGATGTTCCCGACCCGCAAGCGATTCACGCAGTGGGCCCATGAGATCGAGCGCGGTGTGCACCGCGAGAAATACGACTACCCGGCCTCGCACCTGGTTTTCTGCGCGGTCTCCGTCATCGTCATGCTGGTCGTCGCGTTCGTCCTGACGCGGTGACACGGCCGTGACGGCGGCGGGGTGACTCGGCACGCGCAGACACGGCGAGAGCCCCCCGATGGGTCTCTCCCATCGGGGGGCTCCGGGCGTCGGCGGACGTGCGTCCTGCTGCCCTCGGCTACCGGACGGCGGTACCGAAGTCGACGCCCGCGGCCGGGAGGCCGCCCTGGCCGGGCTGGTAGGTGGTGACCGCGGTGGCCGTACCGCCGGCGGTCACGTTGGGCATCGGCAGGACGTGGACGGCGCCGTACGTGGACGGGCCGTACGGCATGCCGACGTACAGGTTGGTGCCCGTGTAGTGGATGCTCCGCCCCAGGTACTGGTTGACGCCCGGGGTGCCCGGGACGCCGGCGGAGTTGCCGGCCTCGATCCAGCGGTCGTTCGCGCCGGGCGCGCCCAGGAGCGAGAAGGTCATGATCGCGCCCGCGTTGGTCGTCGTACCGATGGCCTCGTTGGGAATGCCGACGGCCAGCTTCATCGTCCCCGTGGTGCCCACCGCGTGCGGCGCGGTGTTCACGGCGGCCACGGTCGTACCGAACCGGTCGCCCGCCTCGGATGCGCCGATCACGTCGTCGTCGCCGGTGCCGGAAGCGATCGTGTGGAGCTGGCTGAAAGTGCCCGAGGCGGTGAGCCGGAAGGTCTGGACCATACCGGTGTCCACCTTGTCGGCGCCGTTGATGGTCAGGTCCTCACCCGGCACGCCGACCGCGAGGATCGACTCCGTGGCGGCCGCCGCGCCGGAGGGGCGGTAGGGAGCGAGGGCCAGGGACTTGCCGAACTGGTCGCCGGCCTCGGCGCCGCCGGATACGGTGCCCAGTGCCTGGTCGAGGTAGTACAGCGGGGTGGGGCGGCTCTCGGAGTTCAGCGTGTGGCTGAAGACCGTCACGTTGCCGGCGCCCGATTCGGTGCCGACAGCCTCGTTGGGGGTGCCGACGGCGATGTGGTTGGCGTCGGCCGCGACGACGCTGCCGAAGCCGTCGTTGGCCTCCACCGCGCCCGGCACGCCCGTGCTGTCCTGGTGCACCGAGATGTTGGTCGTGCCGTGCACGTAGACGATCATGCCGGCCTTGGAAACGGAGCCGAGGGACTCGCCGGGCACGCCGATGACCAGGAACGGCTCACCGGCGGTGGTGGTGCCGGCGGCGAGGGCCGCGCCGGTGAGGTCGCCGGCCTCGGGGCTGGACGCGGCCAGGGAGCCGGTGCCCGTCCCCTGCTCGAAGTGGGTGTACTTCACCGTGCCGGTGCCGAGGCCGTTCGGGGCGCCGTGCAGGATGTCGACCATGCCGGCGTCGGCGGTGCTGCCGAGATCCTCGTGGGGGATGCCGACGACCAGGTCGGTGCAGCCGTCCTCGTCCCAGTCGACCGTGTCGACGGCCTCGCCGAACTGATCACCGGACTCGGCGCCGCCCGGCACCCAGTCGAGGTTCTGGTTGATCTCGGCGGTGCCCTTCCCGCCGCCGTACACGATCCGGACCAGGCCCGCGTTGGCGACGCCGTCGACGGTGGCCTTGGGGTCGGCGACGGCGATGTCCTCGACGCCGTCGCAGTTGAAGTCGGTGATGCGGGTCGCGCCGACCTTGGAGTCCACCCAGGAGGACAGGTCGTCGACGCGGGCGGCGATGCCTCCGGTACGGGTCTCGGCGGCATCGATGCCGAAGCAGCCGCCCTGGTACGACTGGCTGCTGAGGGCCACGAGCTGGTGCGTGCCCCCCGCGACGCGCACCACGGGCCCGCCGGTGTCACCCATGCACGCTGCAGCGCCGTCCTTACCGGTGACGGTGGCCGTGGTGGTGGCGGTGCTGTCCACCGAGAGGACCCCGGTACTGAGCTTCAGCGGCGCCCACTCGGTCCTGGTGCGCCCGTATCCGGCGAACGTCAGCTCCTCGCCGGCGGTGGGCGCCGTGGTGGCCAGGGCAACGGGGGCGACATTGGTGACCGGCCGGTTCAGGCGGGCCAGGACCACGTCGCGGTCGGTGCGGGGCACGAGCTCCACGACCCGGCGCACGGCGCCGTCGGTGCCGGTCAGGTCGGCGCGGCCGATGGTCGCGGTGGTCGTCGCCTTCGGCCTGCCCGCGGGCACGGCGAGGCTCGCCGCCGGGTCGTCGGCGAAACAACTGGCCGCGGTGAGCAGCCACTCGGGATCGACCAGGACACCGGAGCAGCCGCGGTCGTGGTCGCCGATGACGAGCTGGGCGGTGTAGCTGAACGTGGTGTCGGTGACGGGGGTACCGGTGACGGCGGACGCGGGCGCCACGCACAGCGCGACGGGGGCGGCGATCAGGGCCGCGGCCAGTGCGGAGTCACGCACTAATCTGGTGTGTCGCATGACGTTGTTCCTCGGAATTCCTTTGGACTGGACGTCTGCCGGGCCCGGTGGCCTGCGGCAGAGCGAGGGACAGGGGTGGTCGGCAGTGCCCTACTTGGAGGTCCTGATCTCCACGAGCATGAACTCGCGGCCCTGCTCGTCCGCGCTCTCTCCGACGGCGGTCCAGGTGTTCTTGGCGATGTCGAAACTCTTCTCCTCCGTGCCCGCGGTCATGTCGACCTGGGTGGTGTAGTCGTTGCCCTTGACGGCGTAGACGGAGGGGAGCTCCAGGGTCAACCAGCCGGAGTTTCCGGTGACCTGGAAGCAGATCTTGCTCTTGTCGCGGGCCAGCACCTCCAGCTGGCCCGCCCCGCTCACGCAGTCAGCGAGCGTGATGTGGCCGTCGCCGCGCTTGAGGAGGATGTTCTTCTCGGCGAGGATCCTGTCGGCCTGCGGGTAGTTGAAGTCCTCCACGGCGTAGCCGGGGGCCTCGCCGGCGACGGGCGCTGCCGCCCTGGCCGCGGTGTCCTGCACGGCGTGCGCGCCGCCCGGCAGCGCGAGCCAGGTCAGGGCGCCCGCGGCAGCGGCCGCGAGAGCGGTCCCCAGGAGTCTCTTCCGCCCGGGCCTCGCCGGAATTTCGGCAGGTGCCTTCATCACAGTCCTTCACTCGTGGGTGTTTTACGCACAGGTGTGAAGGGGTGACCGGAATTGCCGCGCAGCCCCCCACTCCCGGCGCGGGAAGAATAACTGTTCGAAGCGCGCCGGTTCTCGACATTGATCACATCGGGCGGTCTGTCACCGGCATGGTGCTCGCGCGGCAAACCCGTCAGGCGGGGTGGTCGCTTCTTCTCGCCCGGGGCCCCTCGAGGATTGCCCCTGAGTGCATTTCCGCCGGCCCGAGCAGCAACTCCGGCCGCCTGAGTGGTTGCCATCGGCCGACAAACGGCTGGAACGCGACGGCCGCCCCGACGACGCCGGCCAAGGCGCACCTCAAGGAGCGCGACAAAATCCCCGGAACACCATGACCTCCGGGATTCCCGGGACGAGGTCGCGCCAGGCAACACGAGTCGTCCGCTGCGCAGGAGGCGGTTTCAGCCGCCCTTTCGACCGCACGAACCCCGGCGAAAGAGACGTTCACACACCCAACCGAGTCCATTACCATGGACTGCCAAGTGCATCACGCTGAACAACCATCGAGTCGCGTCCCCAGGATGGCCCCGTGAACAGCCCTCGCTCCGCGTCCTCCGCCCCGGCCCCCGCCACGGCCTGGGCGAACCCCGCTCCCGCGGCAGCCGACGGAGCCCGGCTGCGGGGTTCCCCGGGGCCCGTGGGACTGGTCCTCGCGGGCGGCGTCTCCGTCCAGTTCGGCGGGGCGCTCGCGGTGACCCTGATGACGCGGACCGGCCCCCTCGGCGTGGTGAGCCTGCGGCTCGTCGTGGCGGCCGCCGTCCTGCTCCTGGTCTGCCGGCCCCGGCTGCGCGGGCACACCCGCGCCGACTGGGGCACGGTCCTCGTCTTCGGCGCCACCATGGCCGCGATGAACGGGTTCTTCTACGAGGCGGTGGACCGCATTCCCCTGGGCCCGGCGGTCACGCTGGAGGTCCTCGGCCCGCTGGCCCTGTCCGTGCTGGCCTCCCGCCGCGCGGTGAACCTGCTCTGGGCCGCCCTCGCCCTGACCGGCGTCTTCCTCCTCGGCGGCGGTGACTTCGGCCATCTGGACCCGGCGGGCGTCGCCTTCGCGCTGTCCGCGGGCACGATGTGGGCGGCGTACATCGTCTTCAGCGCCCGCACCGGGCGGCGCTTCCCCCAGGCCGACGGACTCGCGCTCGCGATGGGGGTGGCGGCGGCGCTGTTCGTGCCCCTGGGGATCGCCGAGTCGGGCACCGACCTGCTCGTCCCGGCAACGGTCGGCCTCGGCGCCGCCGTGGCGATGCTGTCCTCGGTCCTCCCCTACACCCTGGAACTCCTCGCCCTGCGCCGCCTGCCCGCCTCCACGTTCGCGATCCTGATGAGCCTGGAACCGGCGCTCGCGGCGACCGCGGGCTTCCTGATCCTCGACCAGTCCCTGACCTCCGCACAGGCGGTGGCCATCGCACTGGTCGTCGCGGCGAGCATGGGGGCGGTACGGACACAGGTGGGACGACGGGAACAGCCGGCGTCGGCAGAGCCGGAGACGTAGGCAGAGCCGGAGACGTCGGCGGCGGGTCCTGCTGGACCAGATCAGCTGCGCACAGGAGCCCGTCATCGGTCGGCGGTGACGGGCTCCGAGCGAGCCTGTCGCGATCTCTCAGCCCACGGCACGCGTGCTCGGCACAGGGCGGCTCGGAGAGTCCGGCCAGATGCGCTGCCCCTCGCCGCTCACCGTCACGCCGAAGCGCTCCCGGCCCGGCCGGTCGTGCTCGGCGTACACGCTCGAACGCCACGCGGCCGACGGGTGCCGGTCACGTTCCGCACGGTCCTCCGGCCCGTCCGACGACGACCGCCCTGTCCGTATGCGCGCCCGCAGTCACCGGCGCGACATGTACAGATCCAACGCCTTGTGCAGCAGGCGGTTGAGCGGGTGGTCCCACTCGCCCAGGTACTCCGCCGCGTGCCCGCCCGTGCCCGCCTTGAAGCGGAGCAGGCCGAGGAGGTGGTTGGTGTCCTCCAGGGTGTCGGTGATGCCGCGCAGGTCGTAGACGGCGGCACCCATGGCGTGGGCGTCGGTGAGCATGCGCCACTGGATCGCGGTGCTGGGCTGGACCTCGCGGCGGCGGGCGGTGGAGGCGCCGTAGGAGTACCAGACGTGCGCACCGACCGTCAGCATCGTCGCGGCGGCCAGGACCTCGCCGTCGTGGTGTGCGAGATACAGCCGCATGCGGTCCGGGTCCTCCGCCGTCAGCGCGGTCCACATCCGCTGGAAGTACGGCAGCGGGCGCGGGATGAAGCCGTCGCGCTCGGCGGTCTCCGTGTAGAGGGCGTAGAAGGCCGGCAGGTCGTCGCAGCCGCCCCGGACCACCTTCACGCCCGCCTTCTCGGCCTTCTTCACATTGCGGCGCCACTGCTGGTTGAGGCCGCCGTGGATGTCGTCCAGGGTCCGTCCCGCCAGCGGCACCTGGAAGACGTACCGCGGCTGGCCGGCCGCGAAGCCGTCCTCGCCGCCCGGCTGCGTCTGCCGCCAGCCCATGCGGCGCAGCCGCTCCGCGATGTCGGCCGCGCCCGGCTCGTACTCGGTCGGCGGCACGTCCCGCAGCCGCCGCGCCCCCGGGTCCGCGATCGCCGCCTTGACGGCGTCCGCGCTCCAGCGGCGTACGACCACGGGCGGGCCCATCTTCACCGAGAAGGCGCCGCGGCCCTTGAGGTGGGCGAGCAGCGGCTCCAGCCAGCGGCCGAGGTCGGGGGCGCGCCAGTCGATCAGCGGGCCCTCGGGCAGGTATGCCAGATACCGCTGCAGCTTCGGCAGTGGGCGCAGCAGCACCAGGCCCGCCCCGGCCGGCCGCTGCCCGCCCTCCTCGAACCAGCCCAGGCTCTCCGCCCGCCAGTCCGGCTTCACCTCGCCCCACGACGGCGCCTGCATCGGGCTCGCCGACGGACGCGAGGCGATGAACGCGAGGTGTTCCTCACGGGAGATCGGGCGGATGCGCAGGGTCATACGAGGGCTCCTGAGGAACGGGGAGACTGACATCGGGTACGGACGCCGGAGGGCCCGAACGACCGGCTCCCGGTGCCGGGGCATCACCGCGTCACCGGTGGACGGCGTACGCCCTCGCCGGCCGGGCGGGAGCCCGGCCCGTCCCGCTCCTCCATCCTTCCGGGTACTTCCCGCGCCGCCACGCCGTGCGCGGGAGTTCACCGCGTTGGCCGTCACTCCTCCGTCGCCGGCCGCCCCTCTGCCGGTCCGTGCGGCGCCGGCCCTTCGGCCAGCACCTCCGCCAGGTGCCGCGCCCTGACGCCCGCCAGCTGCTCCAGCTGGGTACGGCAGGAGTAGCCGTCCGCGAGGACCACCGCGTGGGGCGGGGCCGACCGCACGGCGGGGAGCAGCTGGTCCTCCGCGCAGGCCGTCGACACCTCGATGTGGCCCTTCTCGAAGCCGAAGCCGCCCGCCAGTCCGCAGCAGCCGCCGCTCAGTTCGCCCGTCAGGCCGGCCGCGGCGCGCAGCCGGCGGTCCGCCGCGTCGCCCAGGACCGCGTGCTGATGGCAGTGGGTCTGCCCGGCCACGGGACGGTCCAGCCGCAGCGGCGTCCACTTCGGGGCACAGCGCTCCAGGGCCTCGGCGAACGTCACCACCGCCGCCGCCAGCCGGGCCGCGCGCGGGTCGTCGTGCAGCAGCTCCGGCAGGTCCGTGCGGAGCGTGGCCGCACAGCTCGGTTCGAGGACGACCACCGGGAAGCCGTCCGTCAGCAGCGGTTCCATCAGGCCGAGGGTGCGGCGCAGGACGGCGCGGGCGCGGCCCAACTGGCCCGTGGAGACGTAGGTCAGCCCGCAGCAGACCGGGCCGGGCCGGGCCCCCCGCCGACCCCCGCCCGCCACCGGCCCGGCACGGCCCGCCTGCGGCAGGACGACCTCCACTCCCGCGGCCTCGAGCACCCGTACGGCGGCCCGGCCGACCGACGGCGACAGGTGCTCAGTGAAGGTGTCCGGCCACAGGACGACCCGCGGCCCGGCAGGGGGCGCCCCGCCCGCCCGGGGCGCCGCGTCCCCGCGTGCCCGCCCGGCGGACTCCCGGTGCCACCACCGGCTGAAGGTCTCCGGTGCCAGGCGCGGAAGCTGCCGCTCGGGCGCGATCCCGCCCAGCCGCTTGCCGAGCGCCGCCAACGGGCGTACGGACGCGAGGGCGTTGACCACCACGGCCGTACGGGTGCGGGCCACCGCGCGCAGCCACACCGGCAGCCGGCCCATCGTGTAGTGCGCGGCCGGCCTGCGCCGCCCCGCGTAGTGGTGGTGCAGGAACTCCGCCTTGTACGTGGCCATGTCGACGCCGACCGGGCAGTCCGTGCGGCAGCCCTTGCAGGACAGGCACAGGTCCAGCGCGTCCCTGACCTCCGCCGACCGCCAGCCGTCGGTGACCACCTCGCCGGCCAGCATCTCGTGCAGCAGCCGGGCCCGTCCGCGCGTGGAATGCTCCTCCTCTCCGGTCGCCCGGAACGACGGGCACATCACTCCCGCGCCCGAGGCCGTCGTCGTACGGCACTTGGCGACGCCCACGCAGCGCCGGACCGCCGCGGAGAAGTCGCCGCCGTCCGCGGGGTAGCCGAAGGCGACCGGCACCGGCCGCCGGGGCAGCGGCGCGAACCTGAGGTCGTCGTCCAGCCGGGCCGGGCGGACCAGCATGCCCGGGTTGAGCAGGCCGTCGGGATCCCAGACGTCCTTGGCCCGCTCGAAGAGGCCCACCAGCTCCGGTCCGTACATCCTCGGCAGCAGCTCCGCCCGCGCCTGGCCGTCGCCGTGCTCCCCGGACAGCGAGCCGCCATGGGCGACGACCAGGTCGGCGAGCTCCTCGGAGAAGCGGCGGAAGCGTGCGATGCCCGCCCCGGTCAGCAGGTCGAAGTCGATACGGACGTGGATGCAGCCGTCCCCGAAGTGGCCGTACGGCGCTCCACGCAGTCCGTGGTCGGCCAGCAGGCGCCTGAAGTCCGCGAGGTACTCCCCCAGCCGGGCCGGCGGCACCGCACAGTCCTCCCAGCCCGGCCACGCCTCGGTGCCGTCCGGCATCCGGGTCGCCGTGCCGCTCGCGTCCTCGCGCAGCCGCCACAGCGCGCGCTGCCCGGCCGGATCGGTGACCACCACGGCGTCCGTCACATCCGCGGCCCGGACGATCGCCTCCGCACGCGCGCGTGCCTCCGCCTCGCTCGCGCCACCCGCCTCGACGAACAGCCAGGCGCCGCCGCGCGGCAGTCCCGCCGACGGCGGCACCAGGTCGGCGGCCATGCCCTCCACGGTCAGCGGGCCCTGCGGCAGCAGTCCGGCCGCCGCCTGGGCCGCCGCGCTCTCGTCCGCGTACGCCAGCACGGCCAGCGCACGCGCGCGGGGTGCCTCGACGAGCCGCACGACCGCCTCCGTCAGGACGCCCAGGGTCCCCTCGGAGCCGCACAGGGAGCGGGCGACGTCCGCACCGCGCTCCGGGAGCAGGGCGTCCAGCGCGAACCCGGAGATGCGGCGCGGCAGGACGGGGAAGCCCGTGCGCAGGAGCGCCAGTTCCCCCTCCACCAGGGCCCGCAGGCCCTCCGGCGCGCCCCGCCAGTGAGCGCCCGGGGCCAGGGCCTCGCCCCGCGCGGTGAGCACCGACAGCCCGCGCACGTTGTCCGCCGTGGTGCCCCAGGCCACCGAGTGGGAGCCGCAGGCGTTGTTGCCGATCATTCCGCCCAGGGTGCAGCGGGCGTGCGTGGAGGGGTCCGGGCCGAAGCGCAGGCCGTGCGGTGCGGCGGCCTCCTGGAGGCGGTCGAGGACCAGGCCCGGCTGGACCACCGCCGTGCGTGCCTCGGGGTCCAGGGACACGATCCTGTTCATGTGCCGGGTGAAGTCCAGCACGACTCCCGTGCCGGTCGCCTGCCCCGCGATCGACGTGCCGCCGCCGCGGGCGACGACCGGCACTCCGTGCGCACGGCACACGCTCAGCGCGGCCGCCACGTCCTCGGCGTCCCGGGGGGCCACGACGCCGAGCGGCACCCGCCGGTAGTTGGACGCGTCCATGGTGTGCAGCGCCCGCGCCGTCTTACCGAAGTCGACCGCGCCGCGCACCGCCGCACGCAGTTCGGCACCGAGTGTGACGGTGTCCACACCCGTCACCCCGCGCCGCTCCCCGAGATCCGTCATGCTCCCAGGATGCATCCGGCCACTGACAGTGACCGCCTCTGGGTGCGTGTGCCCCGGTCGTGGCCGTCTCGCCGACCGGTCGAGCACCGACAGTGACCGGATTTGGTCACTCAAAGTCCGGATCCGACCCTTCGCGCGGGTGCCCGCGCCGGCCCGGCGTACGCCGCGTCGCCGTCCCGGTTCCCCGTCAGATGGCACCAGCGGGACCGGAATCTGCACATTATGATCAGGACGTCTCCTATAGTGACGCCCAATTGAGCGGGACGGGTCGCTGTTTCCCCTCCGGCCCCGCGCGCCGCACTCGCCCTGGACATGACCTGGGCCGACCGAGGACACCATTCATGACCGCCCCCACACCGTCAGGCGAACGGCCCGCTGTCCGCGCCGTCGCACCCGCCTCGCTGGCCACCGCCTCGGTGGCGGGCCTCGCCGTCACCGCCGCGGTCCTGGCGGCCCCGGAGACGGTCCGCGTCCCCCTCGCCTGGGGCGGGGCCGCGGCGGCGCTGCTGCTGTGCGTGGCGGTCGGCCTCGCCGTCCACGGCGCCCGCTCGGCGCGGATCGCGCGCCGCCGCCTGGACGCCGTGACGCAGGACGCGGGCCGACTGCTCCAGGAACGGTCCCGGCTCGCCGAGGAGTTCAGCCAGGAGCGGGGGCGGCTGACGGACGGCTTCATCGAGGAACGGGTCCGGCTGAGCGAGGAGTTCGAGAGGGAACGCACCCGGCTCGCCCAGGAGTTCGCCCAGGAGCGCGAGCGCCTCACCGACGGGTTCGCCCAGGAGCGTGCCGCTCTCACCGGGGAGTTCACCCAGGAGCGCGACCGGCTCGTCGCCGACCTCACCCGGCTCACCGCGGAGAAGGCCCGTCTCACCCAGCGCCTGCGGCAGGCCGCCAACACCCGCGACGCGGCCATATCCGTCACCGCCAACGTCGCCGGCCGCATGCAGGCCCTGGCCACCGGCACCCTCGCCGACCTGCGCGCGATGGAGGAGCGGCACACGGACGAGGACGTCCTCGCCGACCTCCTCCACCTCGACCACCGCACCGCGCAGGCGGGTCGCCTCGCCGACTCCGTCGCCGTCCTCACGGGCGCCCGCTCCGGCCGCCGCTGGGCCCGCCCCATCGTCATGGAGTCGATCCTGCGCGGCGCGATGGGCCGGATCAGCGGCTACCAGCGTGTCCGCCTCCACTCCTCCAGCGATGCCGCCGTCACCGGACACGCCGCCGAGGGCGTGATGCACGCGCTCGCCGAGCTCCTCGACAACGCCGCCACCTTCTCGCCGCCGACCGCCGAGGTCCACGTCTACGTGGAGGAGGTCCCGGCCGGCGTCATCGTGTCCGTGGAGGACGCGGGCCTGGTCATGAGCGATGTGCAGCTGCGCCGCGCCGAACGTGCGGTCTCCGGCGACATCGCCGAACTGGGCGGGCTCACCGGCACCCGGCTCGGCCTCGCGGTCGTCGGGCGCCTCGCCCGCAAATACGGCCTGAAGGTGTCCTTCCGGCCGTCGGCGCGCGGCGGCACGGGTGTCCTGATGCTGATCCCGCAGGAGATCCTGTCGCAGCCGACGCAGCCGACGCCCGCGGAGCGCGGCCACGCCCACGCCCCGGCCGCCGACGCCGCCGAGCGGGGCACCCCCGGTCCGGCCGCCGCCGGGCACCGGCCGTCGTACGCCGCCGCCCGCGCCCCCCAGGACCTCGATCCCGACCCGGTCCCCACGCACGAGTCCCCGGCAACGGCCGACACCTACCCCGGCGCCCGTGCCGGCACGACCACGGGCACGACCACGGACACGGGCACGACCACGGACACGGGCGAAGGCCCGGGCGCGGCCCCGGGCACGAGCGGCGGCGGACTGCCCCGCAGGCGCCGCGGCCAGGCGCTCGCCGCGGCCGAACGCGGCCGGGCCCAGACCGCCCCCGGCTCCCAGCGGGAGCCGCTCACCGCCCAGGACGCCAAGACCCGGGCCGCCCGCTTCAGCAGCTTCCGTCAGGCGGTCCGCGGCGCGATGCCGGACCGGGCGGCGGTCCAGGGCACGGCGACGGCGGACACCCCGCACGAGCCTCCCGCAGCCGGCACGCCGCACGAACCCTCGGACGGTCTCGTACCGGACGCGCCGGTGCCCGGCCCCTCCCCGGACCCCACCGCCGCACTCGAACCGGCCGCCACCCCCTCTCACCCGGAAGGCAAGACCACTTCATGACCGGCACCACGACCGCCGACGAGAAGCTCACCTGGCTCATCGAGGGACTCCTGGAGCGCACCCCGGGTGCCCGGCACGCGCTCGTGCTGTCCCGGGACGGGCTGAAGCTGTGCCGCACTCCGGAGCTCTCGGTCGACCAGGCCGACCAGCTGGCCGCGATCGCCGCCGGCATCCAGTCGCTGTCCCACGGCGCGTCCGTGGAGTTCGGCGACGGCAGCGGGGGCGTGCGCTCGGCGATGACCGAGTTCTACGGCGGTGTCCTGTTCATCGTGGAGGCGGGCGACGGCGCCCACCTCGCCCTGGTCACCACCGAGGACGCGGACGCCGGGCTCGTCGGGCACAACATGAGCGAACTCGTGGAGCAGCTCGGCGAGCACCTGAGCGCGCAGCCCCGGACCTCATGAGCCGCCCCGGCAGGGACGACGCGCCCGACCGGCTGTACACCCTCACGGGAGGGCGCAGCCGGTCCGACGCGGCCGACCGGTTCGACCTGGTGACGCTCGTAATAGCCGAGTGCGACCCGGTACCGGGCATGCAGTCCGAGCACGCCGCGATCCTGCGGCTGTGCGAGCGGCCGACCGCGGTCGTGGAGATCGCCGCCGAGCTGCGGCTGCCGGTGAGCATCACGAGGATCCTGCTCTCCGACCTCCTCGCGACCGGCCGTGTCAGCGCCCGCCATCCGCGTACCGCCGCACTTCCCGATCCCGACATCCTGGAGCAGGTGCTCGTTGGACTCCGCAATCTCTGACACCCGCACTCCGCTGGGTGCCCAGGCCGACAACGGCCTGAAGATCGTGGTCGTCGGCGGCTTCGGCGTCGGCAAGACGACCCTGGTCCGCTCGGTGAGCGAGATCCGCCCGCTCAGCACCGAGGAGACGATGACGCAGGCCGGCGAGACGGTCGACGACATCAGCGGGGTGCGGGGCAAGTCCGCGACGACCGTCGCCTTCGACTTCGGCCGCATCACGCTGGACGCCCGCAATGTGCTGTATTTGTTCGGCGCGCCCGGGCAGGAGCGGTTCTGGTTCCTGTGGGACCGGCTGTTCTCCGGCGCGCTCGGCGCGGTCGTCCTCCTGGACACCCGGCGCATCGACGACTCCTGGTACGCCATCGACCGCCTGGAACGCCACGGAATGCCGTTCATCGTCGCCTGCAACGACTTCGGCGGCCCCCGGCACACACCCGAAGAGGTCCGCGCGGCGCTCGACCTCGACCCGCACGTCCCGCTGATCGCATGCGACGCGCGCTCGCGGGAGTCCGCGAAGCAGGTCCTGATCACGCTGGTCGAACACGTCCAGCGGCTCCGCGCCGGCCAGGCCCCCACATCCGAACAGGAGCTGGTGTGACCACCGCCCCCGTGCCCCTGAGCGGGCCCCGGTTCCAGACCGAACCCACCGCCCTGTACCGGGAGATGCGGCTCGAACACGGTGCCGTGGCACCCGTCGTGCTCGACGGCGGCATACCGGCGTGGCTCGTCCTCGGCTACCGCGAGCTGCACCAGGTGACCGGCGATCCGGTGCTGTTCAGCCGTGACTCCGACCTGTGGAACCAGTGGGACAACATCCCCGACGACTGGCCGCTGCTGCCGATGATCGGCCGCAAGCAGCCGTCGATCCTCTACACGGTCGGCGAGCGCCACCGCGAGCGCGCCGCGATGATCAGCGACGCCCTGGAGTCCGTCGACCCGTTCGAAATGCGCCGCCACGCCGAGCGGTTCGCGGACGAGCTGATCGACGCGGTGTGCGCCAAGGGCGAGGCCGATCTCGTCGCGGACTACGCGATGCTGCTGCCCGTCCGGGTGCTCGCCTTCCTGTACGGGTTCACGGAGGAGCAGGGGCCGGCTCTGGTCACCGCCCTCAACGACATGGTCGACGGCCGGGAGCGGGCGCTCGCGGGCCAGATGCACCTGGCCACCTCCATGGCCGAACTGCTGGCCGCCCGGAAGGAGCAGCCGGCGGACGACGTCGTCTCGCGGATGCTCGCCGACACGAGCGGCTTCACCGAAGAGGAGATCACCCAGGACCTGATGGTGATGCTGGCGGCGGGCCACCAGCCGACCGCCGACTGGATCGGCAACTCGCTGCGGCTGATGCTGACCGACGGCCGCTTCGCGGCGTCCCTGTTCGGCGGGCGCAACTGCATCGCCGAGGCCATGAACGAGGTCCTGTGGGAGGACACGCCCACGCAGAACGTGGCGGGCCGCTGGGCGTCCCGCGACACCCGCCTCGGCGGCCGCCACATCCGCGCGGGCGACCTGGTGCTGCTCGGCCTCCAGGGCGCCAACAGCGACCCCCAGGTGCGCACCGACGGCTCCGCGCTGACCGGCGGCAACAACGCGCACTTCTCCTTCGGCCACGGCGAGCACCGCTGCCCGTTCCCGGCGCAGGAGGTGGCCGAGGTCATCGCACGGACCGGCATCGAGGTGGTCCTGGACCGCCTGCCCGACATCGATCTCGCCGTGCCCGCCGAGACGTTGACGCGCCGCCCGTCGCCGTGGCTGCGCGGCCTCACGGCACTGCCGGTGATGTTTACCCCCACTCCTACCCTTGGAAGCCCTTCCGCATGACGTCTAGCGACAGACCTCCTATAGCCCTGGACCCCTTCGTCTCCGACCTCGACGCCGAGAGCGCCCGGTTGAGGGAGGCCGGCCCGCTCGCCGCCGTGGTCCTGCCCGGCGGCGTTCCCGTGTGGGCGGTCACGCACCACGCCGAGGCCAAGCAGCTCCTGACGGACCCCCGGCTGGTCAAGGACATCAATGTCTGGGGCGCCTGGCAGCGCGGCGAGATCGCCCCCGACTGGCCGCTGATCGGCCTCGCCAACCCCGGCCGCTCCATGCTCACCGTGGACGGGGCCGACCACCGGCGGCTGCGCACACTCGTCGCCCAGGCGCTGACGCCGCGTCGGGTGGAGGAGATGCGGGAGCGGATCACGAAGCTGACGGAGAGCCTGCTGGACCGGCTGCCCGCGGACGGCGGCGTGGTCGACCTCAAGGCCGAGTTCGCCTATCCGCTGCCCATGTACGTCATCGCGGACCTGATGGGCATGGACGAGTCCCGTCTGCCGCGGCTGAAGGAGCTGTTCGAGAAGTTCTTCTCGACGCAGACCCCGCCCCAGGAGGTCGTCGCCACGCTCACCGAGCTGGCGGGGATCATGGCGGACACGGTGGCCGCGAAGCGCGCCGAACCGGGCGACGACCTCACCTCCGCGCTGATCCAGGCGTCCGAGGACGGCGACCGCCTCACCGACGAGGAGATCGTCTCCACGCTGCAGCTGATGGTGGCGGCGGGCCACGAGACGACCATCTCGCTGATCGTCAACGCGGTGGTCAACCTGTCGCTGCACCCCGAGCAGCGCGCCCTTGTCCTGTCCGGCGAGGCGGACTGGTCCGCGGTGGTCGAGGAGACCCTGCGCCACTCGACCCCGACCTCCCACGTCCTGATCCGGTTCGCGACGCAGGACGTCCCGGTCGGCGACCGGGTGATCCCGGCGGGCGACGCGCTGATCGTGTCGTACGGCGCGATCGGCCGCGACGAGCGGGCGCACGGCCCGACGGCGGGTGCCTTCGACATCACCCGCGACACGAAGAACCGGCACATCTCCTTCGGGCACGGCCCGCACGTGTGCCCCGGAGCGGCCCTGTCCCGGCTGGAGGCGGGCGTGGCCCTCCCGGCCCTGTACGCGCGCTTCCCCGCCCTCGACCTGGCGGTACCGGCGAGCGAACTGCGCAACAAGCCGGTGGTGACCCAGAACGACCTCTTCGAGCTGCCGGTGCGGCTCGGGGGCTGATGCGCTCCGCCGCCGGGCGGGTGGACCGAGGCCGGCCCACCCGCCCGGCGTACGGGAGGCTGCGGCCGTTCGGATGGACCGGGGCCCTGGTCGAGGCCGCCGGATCCCGGGGGACGTCGTCCCCCGCCGGGTGTCCCGCTCGGCCACGGTGCGACACCCCGTCTCATCCGACGGACCCCGTTTCGCCCAGGTTTCCTCCACCGGCTACGCTCCCCCCGTGGCTGATATCCAGATCCCTGCTGACATCAAGCCCGCGGATGGTCGTTTCGGCGCGGGTCCCTCCAAGGTGCGGGTCGAGGCGCTGGACGCCCTCGCCGCCACGGGTACTTCCCTGCTCGGTACGTCCCACCGCCAGGCCCCGGTCAAGAATCTGGTCGGCAAGGTGCGCGAGGGTATCCGCGAGCTCTTCCAGCTCCCCGACGGCTACGAGGTCATCCTCGGCAACGGCGGTTCCACCGCGTTCTGGGACATCGCGACCCACGGCCTGATCGAGAACAAGTCGCAGCACCTCAGCTTCGGCGAGTTCTCGTCGAAGTTCGCGAAGGCCGCGAAGCTCGCCCCGTGGCTGGCCGAGCCCACCGTCATCGCCGCCGACCCCGGCACGCACCCCGAGCCGGAGGCCGAGGAGGGCGTCGACGTGTACGCCTTCACGCACAACGAGACCTCGACCGGTGTCGCGATGCCGATCAGGCGGGTCGCGGGCGCCGACCAGGGCTCCCTGGTCCTCGTGGACGCCACCTCCGGTGCCGGCGGCCTCCCGGTGGACATCGCCGAGACGGACGTGTACTACTTCGCCCCGCAGAAGTCCTTCGCCTCCGACGGCGGCCTGTGGCTCGGTGTCTTCTCCCCGGCCGCGATCGAGCGCGCCGAGCGCGTCCACGCGTCGGGCCGTCACGTCCCGGAGTTCTTCAGCCTTCCCACGGCGATCGACAACTCCCGCAAGAACCAGACGTACAACACCCCGGCCCTCGCCACCCTGTTCCTGCTCAACGAGCAGTTGGAGTGGCTCAACGGCCAGGGCGGCCTCGACTGGTCGGTCCGCCGCACGGCCACGTCCTCGCGGACGCTCTACGGCTGGGCCGAGGACGTCAAGTTCGCGACCCCGTTCGTCGCCGACCCGGCCAAGCGCTCGCAGGTCATCGGCACGATCGACTTCTCCGACGAGGTCGACGCGGCCGCCGTCGCCAAGGTCCTGCGCGCCAACGGCATCGTCGACACCGAGCCGTACCGCAAGCTCGGCCGCAACCAGCTGCGCGTCGCGATGTTCCCGGCGATCGAGCCGTCGGACATCGAGGCGCTGACGAAGTGCATCGACTACGTGATCGAGAAGCTCTAGCGTCCGGCGGTCTCCCGTACGGCGAGGGGGCGCCCGGCACACGCCGGACGCCCCCTCGCCCGTGCGGCCCCACCGCTCACCCGGCCGTACAGCTGCCGACCGTGCCGGGAAAGCCGGGCGCCTCGATGCCAGGGCCTGTCTGGAGCTGCGGTCCTGGCTTCCAGACAGGCCCTGGAGGCAGCCGTCCTGCACGGTGTCCACGGTCGTCCAGTCGTCCAGTCGTCCAGTCGTCCAGTCGTCCTTCAGGATCCCGCCCGTGTCACCGATCGCAGGGCGCAGTCTCCGGGGCAGGCGTTGGGGCGGTCAGGCGGACAGGCCGTCCAGGGCGCCCGCCGCAGGCCTGGCCGGCTCCATGGCGGCGTTCCGTTCCCCGGCGGCGTCGGTGGCGGCCAACCGGTCGTAGGCGGTGACCGCGCGCGACCGCATCCACGCGGCCCGCCAGGCTCCGGCGGCCACGGCGACCAGGAGCAACCAGGGCAGGGCATGCACGACCGCGGAACTCGTGCCGCTGAGCGTGGTGAAGTTGCGCAGGACCAGCACCAGGGCGGCCAGCAGCCCGGCCGCGCCGAGCAGCGGCGCCACCAGCCCTGTCCACCAATGGCCGATCGCCCGGTGCCGCCGGAAGTACACGACGATCGACAGCGCGGCCGCGGCCTGCAGGGCGATGATGCCGACGGTGCCCAGGCCCAGCATGCTCGTGGCCAGGTTGAGGTAGGGGTGCAGGCCGGCGGCGGCGAAGGCGGCGACCACCACCGCGTCGAGGAGCACCTGCAGCAGGCTGGCCGCGGAGGGCGCCGCCGTCCTGCGATGCGGCGTGCCGAGTGCGACGGGCAGCACGCGGTCGCGGCCCAGAGCGTACATGTAGCGGCTGCACGCGTTGTGCACGGACAGGGTCGACGCGAACAGGCTGGTGCACATCGCGACTTCCATCACCTTGGTGACCCACTGGGCGACGTACTGGGTGTTCAGGCTGAAAAAGAGGCTGCCCAGTTCGGTACCCGACCGCTCCCGCAGGTGGTCCGGCCCGATGCCACCGACCGCGATCCAGCTGGTGAGGCCGTAGAAGACGGCGATGAGCACCACCGAGGCGTACACCGCGCGCGGCACCGAGCGTTTCGGGTCCCGCGCCTCCTCACCGTACAGGGCGGCGGACTCGAAACCGAGGAAGGAGATGAAGGCGAACATCAGGGTGACGCCGAGCGCGCCGTGGGTGGCGGTGTGCGGGGAGAACGACGTGGCAGGGAAGGCACTCGCGCCCTTGTGGGCGGTGATGGCGACGTCGAGCACGGCCAGGACGGCCATCTCGGCGCCCAGCAGCAGGGCGAGCATCCGCGCGGACAGGTCGATCTGCCGGCGGCCCAGGAGCGCGACGAGCAGCAGGACGACGGCGGCCAGCAGGGGCCAGGGCACCGTGATGTGTGCCAGGTCCTGCAGAGCAAGCCGAGTGAAGTACGCGCAGGCGCCGATGAGCCCGCAGGTGAACGCGTTGTAGGCCAGGGCCGCGACGAAGGCGCCGCAGACTGCCGGGACGCGGCCCAGGCCGTGCCGGAGGTAGGCGTAGAAACCGCCGGTGCTGACGATGTGGCGACCCATCGCCGCGTATCCGGCGGCAAAGCACAGCAGGACGACACCGGCCAGCGCGTACGCGGCGGGGACGCCGGAGCCGGTGCCGAGGGCGAACGCCAACGGGACCGTGCCGACGACGGCGGCCATGGGCGCGACCGCGGCGACCACGAGAAAGACGATCTTCGCCGTGGTCAGGGTGGGTGCGGGGCCGGGGGCCGGCCCGGGTCTGTCCTTCATGGTCTGCTCCGTGGGAGGCTGCAGGGGTCCCCGGGCCGGGCGGCGCGCGCCTGACCGGTCGCGGGATCGGATGGCACACGGGTTGGCGGGGGCGGGCGCGGGGGACACCCGCCCCTGCCGGGGTGACCGGAGCGCCGGCCGGGCATCGACGTCGGCGCTCCGGGGCGAGGGCGGCGGGGCGGCAGGTGAGCCGTCAGGAGGTGGCGGCCGCCGACCTGCTGCGGGCCGAGTCCGGCGCGGACTCGTCGTACTCCATGACTGTCAGGCCGCCGGCCAGGCCGGAGATGAGGCGGATGAAGTCCGCGCGCTGCTCCAGTTCCTTGACCGGGTCGATCAGGTCCTGCGCGCGGCTCCAGTACTCGGTGCGCTGCCTGCGCGCGTCGTAGAAGTAGCGGACGAAGGAGATCACGGTGTCGAAGAAGTCCCGGTAGCTCTTCTCGAACTGGGCCATGAGGGTGTCCTCGCGGTCCGGTTCGCGCAGCATCGCGTCAATGGCCCGGGCGGCGGCCGAGGCGCTCTTCATGGCGAGCATCACGCCGGTGGAGAACAGCGGGTCGACGAACGCGGCCGCGTCGCCGACGACGAGGTAGCCGGGGCCGCTGAACCGGTCGGCGGTGCACGACCAGTCCTTGATGACGCGGTAGTCCGCGATCCGCTCGGCGCCCTTCAGCAGCCGCTTGGCCTCTGCGGAGACCGCGAGTTTCTGCGTGAAGTACTCCTCGGGGCTCAGCCCGGACGCGGTGTACATGTCGTTCGGGCCGACGAAGCCGACGCTGCGGGTGCCGTCGTGGAAGGGGATGACCCACACCCAGCCGTCCTCGTGGTACTCGGTGAGGATGTTGCCGCGGTTGGGGCCGATGAGCTGCGTGCCGCCCTGGTAGTACGTCCAGACAGCGATGTTGCGCAGGTCCTCGTGCCAGTCGAGGTTGCCGGCCTGACGGGAGACGACACGGCCCTGCCCGGAGGCGTCGATGACGTACGGGGCGCGGGCCTCGACCTTGCTGCCGCGCTTGCCGATCGCGTACTGGACGCCGACGCAGCGGCCGTCCTCGAAGATCGCCTCGGAGACGTGCGCCTCCTCCATGACCAGGGCGCCGAGTTCGCGGGCGTGCTGCAGCAGGACGTTGTCGAACTCGGCCCGCTTGACCTCGAAGGCGTAGTCCCAGGGGCCCGCCTCGCCGAAGTGGATGGTCCACGGCTCGCGTTCGGCGCCCCAGCGCAGGGTGGTGCCGTACTTGCGCAGGAACGGGCCGCTCTCGATCTTCGCGCGGGCGCCCAGTTCCTCCAGGACCGGCATCACACCGGGCACCAGGGACTCTCCGACGTGGTAGCGGGGAAACTTCTCCCGCTCCAGCACCAGGACCCGCCGGCCGGACCGGGCCAGCAGGCCGGCGGCCGTCGCGCCAGCGGGGCCGCCGCCGATCACGATGACGTCGTATTCGTTGGTCACACTTGTCTCCTATCGGGACGCCAGGACGTGGCGTGGATGCGTGCGGCGGGTTCGGGCGGCCGGCGTCGTACGACTGGCGAGGGGCGGGGCGGCTGACCGCGGGGCTGCGGTACGCCGGCGCCGTCCGCACCGGCTGCGAGGCCGTGCGGCGCGCCGGCGCCCGTTCCGGACGGTCAGGCGGAGGTCTCGAGGATCTCGACGACTCCGGTGTCGCCGTCCACGCGGATCAGGTCACCGGTGACGATCCGCTGGGTGGCGTTCTTGGTGTTGACCACCGACGGGACCCCGAACTCCCGAGCCACGATCGAGCTGTGCGAGAGCATCGAGCCGATGTCGGTGACGACGCCGCCGGCCATCGCGAACAGCGGGGTCCATGAGGCGTCGGTGTAGCGCGTCACGAGGATCTCGCCGACCTGGAACTCGTCGGCCTGCCACACCAGGTCCTCGATGATCCGCGCGCGGCCGACGATCTGGCCCGGGCTGGTGCCGAGCCCGTTCAGGCCGCTGTCGTCCGCGGTGACCTTCAGGTCGCGGGTGATGTCGTACTCACCGACGAAGGTCATGGGCGGCTCCGGAACCCGCTTGCGGTACTCGTGGACGCGCTGGGCCTCGTCGATCCGCTCGCGGCTGAACGCCTCGCGGGCGGACGCGTCGCCGCGCAGGTAGCGGCGGATGTCCTGGAACTCCAGGTAGGCGACCTCGTCGACGGAGTGCAGCAGGCCCTGCTCCTGGAGCCGGCGGCCGGTCTCATAGATGATCTTGCGCATCTGCCACAGCGACGTGGTCATCGCCATGCGGGCGACCTCGCGCAGCTCACTGCACGTGACGTAGAGGCGGATGACGCGCTCCAGCACGGCGCGCTTGGAGCGGGGCAGCCCGGACAGCAGCCGCGTGGTCTCCTCGCTGGTGTGCTTGCGGTCGACGAACTGCAGGATGCCGTCCGTGGCGACGTCGTCGGCCAAGTAGCGGCGGATCATCTGGAAGATGTACGACTGGTCGTCGGCCCAGCGCGGCCGGGTCAGTTCCATCTCCTGGCTGCCGCGGACGCCGTTGATGAGCAGGAACGGCTCCATGCTCTGATTCCAGAAGCGGCGGCCCTCCGGGTCGGCCCGCAGGACCTCGGATACCTCGGCCAGCGGGGTCTCCTCGATGATCCGGCGGGCCTGCGGCAGGCGCTTGGCGGCCTGGGCGAGCCCGTGGATCTCCTGCGCGGACATCACGGTCCGCAGTCCCGACATATCCATCTTCAGCCGGTTCTGCAGGTTGGTGCCGTCCTCGCCAAGCCACTTGGCGCACAGTTCGGTCATCAGCTCGTACGCGCCGAAGGCGTTCATGTAGTACGGCAGGTAACCGACGTGCATCTCGTGGTAGTTGACGATGTACCGCTCCAGTTCGAAGCCGAGTTCGCGCAGGGTGAGCCGGGTCACGTCGAGATCCCGGGTGCGCTCGAACTCGCGCAGCCGCGCGTCGGTCATCACCTCCGCACGCCGTTTCATGGTGCGCAGTTCGCGGATGGTGGTGCGGATCCAGAAGAGCGCGGAGCGCAAGGACTGCAGGCCGCCGGGGTAGTCGCCGAACGGGTTGACGTAGCCGGTGGTGTCGGCGTCCTCGCTGACGAAGCGGTTGGTGAAGTCGTCCTGGTTCTTGGTGGGCGGGTTCTGCGCGAGCAGGTGCGCGGTGTAGGAGACGTTGAGGTAGACGTGGCCCTGCAGGTAGCCCATGTACCGGGTCCAGTCGCCCAGGTCGCGGACACCGCACGCCTGCATGCAGGCTCCGTGGGTGAACTCCTGGTGGTGGCGGGCGAAACTCAAACCGAGCGGGGTCATCAGGCCGACGAAGATCTCGCCGATATCCATGCGCGACCACAGGGTGCCCTGCCGGACATCATCGGGCTGCTCGGTGGTGTAGGGGCTCGCCGGCGCGGTGCCCGTGGGATTGGTGGTGATCGGCCGGGTCTGCAGCAGGTACAGCTCGCCGTCCCGGATGGCCCATTCGATGTCCTGCTCGGATTCGTAGTGCTTGCGCACTCGCAGTGCGGTGTCGGCCAGTTCGCGCAACTGGTCGCTGGTCAGGCTCGGGAGGTTGCGCAGATCCGTGGGGACCTTGACCAGGTCGACGCGGCCCGGTCCGGCGGCCTGGTATCGAGTGACCTTGAAGTTGACGAGTTGTTCGACCACGTCCAGTGTCGAGGCGTCCACGACGAAGAAGTCGCTGGTGACACGACCGGACACCAGGCCCTCGCCGAGTCCGTAGCAGGACTCGACGACCAGCCGGTTGGGCCGGCCGCCGACCGGGTCGACGGTGAACAGCACGCCGCTGACGTCGGGCTGCACCATCTCCTGGACCACCACGGCCATCAACCCGGGCAGCGCGGTGTCCCCCTCACCGCCGTCCCGGTAGTAGCCGGCCCGGTCCGACCACAGCGACGCCCAGCAGGCGCGTACGGCCTCCAGCACGGCTTGCTCACCAGTCAGGTTCAGCAGGGTGTCGTGCTGGCCGGCAAACGACTGCGCGGCCGAGTCCTCGCTGCTCGCCGACGACCGGACCGCGACACAGGGGCTGCCCAGGTCGCGGTAGGCGCCGCGGATCGCCTCGGCGATCGCGTCGGGTACGGGGGTGGACGTGATGAGTTCGCGGACGATGCGGCGCTCGGCGCCGGCGATCCTGGCCGACAGGCCCGTCTCCTCCAGGAAGCGGCGGAACAGGTCGGTCGTCACGCAGAACGCCGGCGGCACGGGGAGGCCCGCGTCGATCATCTCGCCGAGCCGCAAGGCCTTGCCGCCGAGCAGGTCGGCCTGTCCGGCGCTCGTCTCGCCGAGCCGCACGATAGCGTCGCGGTGCGGCATTTCGGCTGTCGGGGACTGCGATTCCAAGGTGGTCCTCCTGACCCCTGATGCCCGGTTGGACGGCAGACCGTGCGTCTCGAACGCGTCCGGCGCACGGCACAGGCGGCGCCGGCCGGGGAGCCCGACGGCGAGTACACGACCGAGTCTCACGAGGCGGGCTGACCGACCGCTGACCGCTGGCTGGTCGGACGCTGAAAGCCCGCTGACACAGCGATCAGGAGACGTGAACGCCGCAGAGCGCCGGGTGCGGAACGCGGGAGGACCAGCGGCGTGGCGGTGTCGGGCGGTGCGGGGCGCCGGGCCGCCCGCGCGGATGCGGGAGCGGGCGGTGTCTCATGCGGAGATCAGCGCGCGGTCCGGCACCCCGTGCGCGAGGACCAGCTTGAGCAGCATGATCGCGGGGAACCAGGACATGCCCTGCGGGGAGTGCGTCATCGGGGCAATCATCACCCCGCAGGCCACCACGGTCAGCGCCACCGGGAGCTGTATCCGCGGGGACAGGTACTCCACGCAGGCCACCCCGCCCAGGCACCACAGGTACCACAGCGGCCCCCACCACCAGGGCGAGCCGGTGAAGACCAGGGCAACCACGATCGGATGGATGTGCCCGGCGGCGAAGCCCACAGGGTGGTGCAGGAAGCGCCGTACCCAGCCCACGCTGAAGGTCAGCGGGGAGTGGTAGAAGCGCTTGACCGGGTCGAGGCCGTTGGCGACGACACCGCCCACCACGTCCCAGACCAGCAACAACCCGAACAGCCACTGCCCCCAGCCCCAGTCTCGGCTCCGGTTGGCGACCGCGAATGCGGTGCACCCGACGACCGAGGCGGTGTAGACCAATACCTTCTCGGCGGTGGTGGCACCACTGCCGAACAGCCAGCTCGGCTTCTCGTCGGCCTTGCCGGCGCAGGCATCGCGGCGGTCCCGGGCGTCCTCGTGGGCGCTCACGACGGATTCCCGTCGGGTCGCGGTCCGTCGCCACCGTCGGCGGCCGTCTCGCCGTCCGGAGCGGCGGCCGAGCCGGACAGGTGGGCGGTGAAGCCTGCGAGTGCGGCCACCGCTTCGTCCGTGTTGAGCTCGGGGTCGAGCATGCGGTGCATCAGCAGCCCGTCGAAGAGCGCCATGAGCAGGGTCGCCGTGCCGGGAGACGCGCCGGGCGCGTGCTCGGCGAGCCAGTGCCCCAGCTCGCCACGGGCCTGAGCGAGACTCTGGCGCAGCACGTCGCCGAGGGCCGGTTCACGGACGGCTCCCGCGATCAGCTCGACGGTCAGCCGGGCGGTGGTGCCGTCCGTGGGCTGTGCCAGGACCTCGGGCAGCATGGCCACCACGTCCTCCAGGCACTCGGCAGCCATGAGGCGCTCCGTGGGCGGGCCGAAGATCAGTTCCCCGACCCGGGCAGCGATGGCCCCCTTCAGGTTCTGGATGCTGCCCCAGTAGTAGTGGATGAGTCCCAGGTTGGCCCCGGCACGCTCCGCGACGGACCGGGTGGTGACCGCCGGCCAGCCTCCTTCGGCAAGAAGTTCGAGCCCGGCGTCGATGAACTGCTGCCGCCTCTGGTTTCCCCGTAGCGAAGGGCTTGGTCGATCGTCTAAGTTAGTCATACGACCAAGTTAGCCCGGCGCCGCGCGAAAGTCATCCCGACATGACGAACCCGCGGTCACGCCACGAATTCCCGCGTGCCCGCGGGCGACCACGTCGGAACGGCAACCCGCGGCCTCATGTGTCATGCCCGGACACCCGCCGCCGACGCGACGGGCCAGAGTCCGGGGCCCGACGGTCGTGTCCGATCCGTTTCCCGGGGAGGCCCACACGCTGCCCCGGACTGCCGCACTGGGGGTTCCCATGCTCTCCCGTCTGGCGTCGCTCGCGTTCAACCGGCGACGTCTTGTCCTCGTCCTCTCCGTGGTGGCCCTCGCGCTCCTGACCGCCATCGCCGCTCCGGTGACCAAGTCGCTCTCCCCGGGCGGCTTCGACGACCCGCACTCGCAGTCGTCGGCCGCTGACGCCGCCTTACGCGACCAGTTCCACACCGGCGACCCGAACTTCATCCTCCTCGCCACTCCCCCTGGATCGGTCGACGACCCACAGGCCGTCTCCGCCGGAAAGGAACTGACCCGCAAACTGGCGGCCGAGAAGGGCGTCGCCTCGGTCACCTCCTACTGGTCCGACGAGCGCCCCAAGGCCCTGCGCGCCCAGGACGGCAAATCGGCGCTGATCACCGCCTGGCTCACCGGCGGCGACGACACCGCGGCCGAGACCGCCAAGCGGATCGTCCCCGACCTCACCGGCACCCAGGGCATCCTGCACGTCAGGTCCGGCGGCCTGCTGGAAGCGAACCGGCAGGCGTCGGCGACGCTGGAGAAGGACCTCGACACCTCCGAGGGCATCGTCGTGCCGATCACCCTCATCCTGCTGATCCTGGTCTTCGGCTCGGGCATGGCCGCGCTGCTGCCGCTCGCCGTGGCCGGCGTGTCCATCATGGGCTCCCTGGCCCTGCTGGAGGTGATCGCGCAGTTCACCCCCGTGTCGATCTTCGCCACCGACCTCACGACCGCGCTCGGTCTCGGCTTGGCCATCGACTACTCGCTGTTCATCGTCAGCCGTTACCGCGAGGAACGCGCAGCCGGGCACGAGAATTCCGCGGCCCTGCGGATCGCCATGGTCACCTCCGGCCGCACCGTGCTGTTCTCCTCGATGACGGTGCTGCTCTCGCTGTGCTCGCTGCTGGTCTTCCGGCTGTACTACCTGCGCTCGTTCGCCTACGCCGGCATGGGCGTGGTGATCTTCGCCCTCCTGGGCGCCCTGGTGGTCCTGCCGATGCTGCTCGCACTGCTCGGTGACCGGATCGACAAGTTCAGCCTGTCGCGCAGGTTCCGCCGCCGCGCCGGAGACTCCGCCGCCCCGGTGGAGCACACCTTCTGGCACCGGCTGGCCAGCGGTGTGATGCGCCGCCCCTGGCCGGTGCTGATCGTCGTGGTGGCGGCCCTGGCCGTGCTGGTGGCACCGTTCTTCCATGGCTCCTACGGCCTGCCGGACGACCGCGCGATGTCGAAGAAGGCCGACGCGGCGGTGGTCGGTCAGACCATCCGCACGCAGTACCCCTCGCTTGCCGGACAGGACCTGAGCGTCGTGCTGCAGGGCCGCACGCCGAGCACGCAGGACCTGGGGGCGTACGCGCAGAAGCTGTCCAAGGTCACGGGAATCGACGCGGTGAACACCTCGACGGGCACCTACCAGGACGGCCGCCGAGTAGCCGACGGCACGCCGGCGGGGCAGCAGGAGTTCACCGGCAAGGACGGGGCATGGCTGGCGCTGAGCACCCGCACCGAGGCGTACTCCTCCCAGGGCAGGACGATGGTGTCCGACGTCCGTGCGGTGACGCCCCCGCCGGGTACCGACCGCAAGGTCACCGGCCTGGCAGCGCAGTTCAGCGACACCCTGCACAGCCTGTACGGGTCTTTGCCGTGGGCGATCGGCATCATCGCGGTGCTGACGTTCGTGCTGCTGTTCCTGTTCACCGGCAGTTTGGTGATGCCGATCCAGGCGATGGTGCTCAATCTGCTGAGCCTCACGCCGACTTTCGGCGCGATGGTCTTCATCTTCCAGGACGGCCACCTCAAGTGGCTCGTCGGCGACTTCACCGTCACCGGGCAGACCGACGTCACCACGCCGATCCTGATGTTCTGCATCATCTTCGGCCTGTCGATGGACTACGAGGTCTTCCTGCTGTCCCGGATCCGCGAGGAATACGACCGCACCCGTGACAACACCGACGCGGTGGCCGTGGGCCTGGGCAGCACCGGACGGCTGATCAGCGCCGCCGCCGGGCTCATGGCGCTGTTCTTCCTCGCCCTGGTCGGCGCGAGCTTCGTGCCGGTGAAGATCCTCGGTCTGGGCACGGCGCTGGCGATCCTGATGGACGCGCTGGTCATCCGCGGTCTGCTGGCCCCGGCTCTCATGCGGATCATCGGTGACACCAACTGGTGGGCGCCCGGGCCGCTGCGGCGGGTCTACCGGAAGGTCGGACTGCACCACGGGGAGGAGCCCGCCGCGCCGACTCCCGGCGGACCGGTGCCAGTCGGCCCCAACGCGGGCTGAGACGCCGCCGGACCGCCGCCGTGCTGCCACCCGGCATCGGGTGGGCCTTCGGCGGGAACCGTCCTCCCTGTCATGCCACCGGAGCGGGACCCCGATCGGGGTCCCGCTCCGGTGGCATGACCTTCGAGACGGGCCGGGCAGCCGCAACGCGGCGGCGACGCACGCCGACGCCGGTGGGGTCGGCGGCGGCCTCGGCTGAAACCGCCGGCACGAGCCGGTCCGGCACTCCCGACCACCGTGTCCGACCGCACGGCCCTGTCCCCGTCGTGCTCGACCGTCACCTGCGTCTTGCCGTCCGGCCGCAGGTAGGGGATCGTCCCGCCACACGTCGCTCAACCGCCGCGACACCCGGTGCGCCAACGTCATGGGAAGCGGCGTCGACTCCGGCAGACAGGAGGGACGGGGCAAGGAAGCAGCAGGGGTGCGGGAGCCCGGGGACGGCCCGTCACAGCTCACGCAAGGTGCTGGCGACCGGGCGCCGAGGCGACGGCGGGAAGGCGGTAGCCGGGTGGCCGAGCCGGCTGACGAAGAACACGCGCCCCGGAAGCCCGAACACGTCCTCCACCACGTGGCGCGGGCCGTCGTGCTCGATCACCACGCTCACCGGGTGCAGCGCCAGACCGTACCGGGTGGCGCGCAGCCAGTAGTCGGCGAGCCGCGCGCCGCCGCGCACCATCTCCGCCCGGTCCGGGGCCGGGGTGTCCCAGGCCAGGACCGAGATGGCCGCCGACCGGCGCACCACAGCGGCCAATCGGTCTGCCAGCACCCGGTGGTAGCCGCCGAAGCGCAAGATCCGCAGCGTCGCCGGGGCCAGCGCGCACCGCAGCAGCAGTTGCCGCACGGCGGACATCCGCCCGAACAGCTGCGGAAGCGTGAAGCCTGTGCCCAGTTCGGCGGCCTCGGTGTCGTCGCGCCTGATGTAGCTGTACGTTTCCCGCCACGCGGGGCCGTGACTGAAGTCCAGTCCGGCGTACCGCGACACCAACCGCGCGAAGCGCCGCAGGTCCGGCCCCGTCAGATGGCGCACGTCGATGTCCGCGGTGGGCACCGCACCGGCGACGGGACGTTCCAGGCCGGCCAGCATGTCGGAGGCCACCGCGCGCGGCGTGTAGGGCGCCCGGTTCGTGCGCCGGGCCCGCGCCACGGCCCGCAGCCCGTCGAGGGTGCCGTCGGGCCGCCCGGTGCGCCGCAACTCGACCAGGGCCAGCAGCATCCAGCCCGCCGGCCACCCCGCGCCGAGAACCTCCCGCCCGGTGGCGGCGGGCAGGTCGAGCCGGTGGACGCTCCATCCCAGGCTGTCCAGCGCCCGCAGCAGCGTCTGCCAGTAGGCACCGCAGCTGACGAACATCTCCACCTCGTGGGCGGGCAGCGCACCGAGGGATCGGTCGCCGTCCAGGCCCAGCGCCAGATACTCGCTGCCCGCGTCGTCGCCGCCCGGGGCGGAACCGAAGTGGCGGGCCGCGGCGCGGCACGCGGCGCCGGAGGTGAGCCGGGCCAGCCCCCACGGCTGGCAGTTGTGCGACGAGGGGCTGAGGGCCGCGATCGCGGTCGCCTCGTCCAAGGCGGCGGGGAACCCGGCGTGGTCCGGTACCGCCCCGTCCACCGTGCGGTCGGACTTCTGCTGTGCGTTCATCTCCACACCACCGCCATCGTGTAACCGTCGATCACCTGGGCCAAGGAGTGCCGTGGCGGGGGGGCCGCGGACACGGCGCAGTGGTCGCGCAGTACGGCTCCTGCCCGCCAGCCGAAGCGGCCTCCGGGATGCCAGCCGGTCAGTTCGACCTGGCGCACACCGCCCAGCCGCAACCCCACGCCGTAGTACTTGAGCACGGCCTCCCGGCACGCCCAGCGCAGGGCCGGCGGCATGGTGCCGAGTCGGCGCCCCGCCGCGTCGCCGCGTCGGGCGGCGGGCACGGCCAGCAGGTCGTTGAGATACGGGGACAACTCCCTGACGGGTTCGAGGTCGATGCCGAGCGGATGCGGCCCGCACGCGGCGACGGCGAAGTCGCCTGCGTGGCTGATCCCGATCTCGAACGGCTGGTCCAGGTAGGGCTTCCCGGCACGCGGGCCGTCGGCGACCCGCCGGACGCGGACATCGGGAACCGGTGTGGCCTCAAGGCCCAGGCGCCTTTCGTGCGCACCGACCGCATAGGCGACGGCCAGCCGGCCGGCCAGCCACTCCACGCGCCGTTTGCGGATCCGCAGCCCGGCCCGGAACCGCTGGTCGTCAGCGGCCAGGTGGCGCCGGGCGAGCGCGGCCTGACCGGCGTCGCCCAGGCCGGCCAGCCAGGCGATGGACACCGCGGCGACGGTCAGACCGTCCCCCAGGTGCCGGACGGTCCACGGGCGGGCGGGGTCGAGGAACGCCGACCGGTTGCGCGCAGGAATCCAGGCGGCAGCGGGGTTCGCAGCCATGTCCGGGCAGTTCCGTACCGGATGCGGGTCCGGGCCTCCCCGGCGGCCCTCAACTCGCACGGCCGTTGACACCGGTGAAGGCGATGAACTGCTCGCCGGGCACGACCCGGAAAGACCGCGCTTCGCTGAAACCGGCCTGCGCCATCTGCTCGACCAGCGCGTTCTCCTCGGGTAGCGGGCCGCCGAAGTCGGCGTACGTCAGCCATAGGTTGAGCGCCTCCAGGCTGGCGCTGCCGCCCTGGCAGGAGGAGGTGATGAGCAAACGGCCGCCGGGGGCCACCAGGGACCGCACCGCTCGCAGCGCCTCGACCCGCTCGGCGACGGGGAAGTAGTAGATGTTCTGGTGCATGGTGACCAGGTCGAACGTCTCGTCGAAGCCGATCTTCAGGGCGTCCCCGGCCCGGGTCTCCACCCGCTCGGACAAGCCCCAGTCGGCGAGGTTGCGGGCGGCGAGCGCAGCAACCTCCGGCTGCAAGTCCACGGCGACGCCGGTCAGTTGCGGGTTGCGCCGAGCCGCGTGGCGGACGTACAGGCCGCTGCCACAGCCGATCTCCAGCAGCCGCACCTGGCCCTGCCTGGTCAGTACCCGGTCGACGGCGGCCTCGACGAACGGCTTGACGATCATCGACGAGCGCGCGATGACGGTCCCGTCCTGGTCGCCGAGGCTGTAGCGGCGTCGGCCTCGCAGCATGTCCGGCGCGTCCCGCAGCACGGTGAAGTGGAACCGTGTCACCTCCTCAAGGGCTCCCACGACGGCGTCGTTGCCCGGGTCGGCGAGTGCCTTGGCATGGCGGGAGCGCAGCGCGTACTTCTCCTGACGGCAGCTCAGGTCACCAAGCTTGACGCCAATGTCGAGCCACACCCGCAACCGATCGGCCTCGTCCTCCAGGCCCAGCCGGCGCGCGAGCGAGGCCAGATCGGCGGGCTGCGCCGCCAGTTCGCGCAGCAGCCCGCTGCTGGCGGCGCCGGTGAGGAACGCCGAGCGGTTGACGGGCGCAACGAATGCGCGGGACAGGGACATCAGTGCGCGGATCTGCCGACTGCGCAGCGCGGTGAGCAGGGTGCGGAACGGTCCGGGCGACGAGGGCGCCGCCGGCGCCCCGGCCGGGGCGGGCCGCTGGGTGGCTGATGTCATGAGGCGTTCCTCCGGAAGGCAGGGGTTCCGCGAAGCCGTGCGCACAGGGAGCGCACGTGGCGCAGCAGGGGAGTCCGGGACTCCCCGTTGATGAAGAAGTGGTCGCCGGGCAGGTGGAGTCGGGTGAACTCCCCCACGGTGTACCGGTCCCACGCGTCGACCTGTTCCTCGGTGGCGATGGGGTCGTCGGTTCCGGACACGGCGGTCACCGGACAGCTCAGGGGTGTACGCGGCCGCCACCGGTACAGCTCGCAGCATCGCAGGTCGGCGCGCAGCGCCGGCAGCCGCCGCTGCACGTGCACGCTGGTGCCGTCGTACGGCCCGAGGCCGCCGAGTTCGCGCAGCACCCGCAGCAGGTCCTCGTCGTCACGGGTGTGGTCGGTCCGGTCGCTGTACAAGGACGGTGCCCTGCTCCCGGAGACAACCAGGTGGAGCGGCTCTGGCAGGCCGCGGTCACGCAGCACGCAGGCGACCTCGTAGGCGAGCAGCGCGCCCATGCTGTGCCCGAAGAACACGCAGTCGCCTGTCAGTCCGTGGTCAGCCAGCGCCGTCGCCAAGTCGTCTGCGAGCGGTGCCAGTTCGGTGTACGGGGCTTCGTTCAGGCGCAGTCCGCGACCGGGCAGCAGCACCGACACCACGTGTGCCGTGCCGTCGAGCAGGGCGGGCCAGTCGTGGAAGGTCGACGGTGTGCCGCCGGCGTAGGAGAAGCAGACCAGCCGGGGCCGGTCCGCGGTACCGGCGGACGTGCCGGGGAACCACGCGGCGGGCGGCCGGGGCGGGCGCCGGACCGGATCGGGCGGGGTGACGGGCACGTCGAGGTCATCCTCTCGTTGGCCGGGGCGGGGCCCGGGTGCGGGGTGGCGGAATTGGGCGGGTGCGACGGGCCGGCGGGCCGGGCGGGGCGGGACGTGCGCCGGGACTGCGGCACTGTGCCCGGCCCTGGCGAAGTCCTGCCCGGTCACCGCGCCAGGGCCTGTCTGGAGTTGTGATCTGGATGAGGGAGCGGGGCGTGGTGCGTGCGATCGCAAGGCGCCGGAACGTCCTCGACGGGGTCCCCCCCCCGCTCGAGCGAAGTCGAGAGTGGGGGGAGGAGCTGCCAGGGCATTCCGGCAACGCGGCGAACGTGCGTGCCACGCCTCGCGAGCCCGGATCACCACTCCAGACAGGCCCTAGGCGCGGTCCTCCCGTTCGGCCAGCCGCCGGTAGTCGGTCTTACCGTTGGCGTTGCGCGGCAGCTCCGGCACGCAGGTCATCGTCTGCGGGACCATGTAGTGCGGTACGTGGCCCGCGCAGTGCCGTTTGAGGGCCACCGTGTTCGGCCGCTTTGCCCCGGGTCGCAGCGTGTAGAAGAGCACCAGGCGGGCCTTGGAGCCCTCCCCGGCCACCAGCGCCGCCGTGTCGGCCAGGTCGGGGTGGCGCAGGGCGGCTGCCTCGACCTCGCCGAGTTCGACCCGGTAGCCGTTGATCTTCACCATCCGGTCCTTGCGTCCGCGGTAGACCAGGCCGGCCTCCTCGACGGCGACCAGGTCCCCGGTCGGGTGACGGCCCGCGCGGTGTTGTTCGGCCATCGGCTCAAACTCCCGCCGCCAGTACCCGGGCGTCACGCAGTCGCCCTCGACGACCAGTTCGCCGCGGGCGCCCGGGCCGGTGAGCTCCGTCCCGTCCTCGTCGACCACCTTCAGCCGGGCGCCGGTGATCGGGCCGCCTATCGGGAGGGGCCCGTCGTCGGCCAGGTCCTGCGGGCGCACCCGGTGATAGGTGCAGACGTTGGTCTCGGTCGGACCGTAGAGGTTGTACAGCGTCGTCTGCTCGGGCAGCCGCTCCGTGAGCAGGCGCAGGTGCGGTACAGGGAACGGCTCCCCGGCGAACAGCACATAGCGCAGCGACCGGCACACCTCGTCGGTCAGCACCCCGGCGCGTGTCAGCAGGGTCAGGATCGACGGCACCGAGTACCAGACGGTGACGCCGTGCTCGTGGATCCCTTCGGCCAGGGCTGTCACGTCCCGCGCCTGCGCATCCTCCACGATCCACACCGCGGCGCCCACCGAGAACGCGGTGAACAGGTCGAAGGTGCTCAGGTCGAAGTTGAACGACGCATGGTTGGCGAACACGTCGTCCGGGCCGACGTCGAGTTCGCCGCGGACCCAGCCGATGAAGTTGGCCAGGTTGCGGTGCGAGATCTTCACGCCCTTCGGCACGCCTGTGGAGCCGGAGGTGTAGAGGATCGCCGCGAGGGCGCCGTCGTCGGCGCCCTCGTCGACGCCGTCACCTGCGGTGCCGGATGCGGCGGACGGAGCGCCGGAAGCGGTGAATTCGGCGAGGGTGCGGACCGGTGTTCCCGCTGGGCGGCGGGCGTCGGCCGGGACTTCCCCGACCACCACCACGCCCTTCAGGGAAGCCGGCAGGGCGGTCCCGGCGAGCGCGGGCAGGTGCCGGACGTCGGTGAACAGCACCAGTGGCTCGGCATCCCCGACGATGGTAGCGACCCGGCCGACGGGCTGGCCGCCGTCGAGCGGCACATAGGCGCAGCGGGCCCGCAGAGCACCCAGCACGGCCTCGACGTAGTGGTGCTGCTTGTCCATCCAGACCGCAACGCGGTCGCCCGGCCGGGCGCCGAGGGCGGCCAGGCCGGCTGCAATCGCGTCGGCCCGGTCCGACAGTTCGCCATAGGTCATCGGGACGGAACCGACCAGTGCCAGGCGGCTGGCCTGCGCGGCCGATGGCCTCGGCAGTCCGATCAACGGGCCGGGCCCGTCCTCCCGGGGCACGGGTGGCGCCGGCGCGGTGCCGACTGCGTGCACGGACGTCGCCATCGCTGGGCCTCCCGTCATGCCGGCACCGCTGCGTCCGGCGCCGGGATGACGCCGGTCTCGCGGCCCGCCTCGATGAAGATCCCCGCGGCCTCCTGGAGGTCCTCGGGGGTGTGCTCGCTGGTGACGCTGACGCGCAGCCGGGCGTCGCCGAGCGAAACCCCGGGGAAGACCACGGTCTGGCAGAAGAGTCCCCGGCGGCGCACCGCACGGCCCATCTCCATGGCCTTGCGGTCGTCGCCGACCACGATGGGCAGGATGGCGCTCTCGGTGTGCTCCAGATCGAACCCGGCGCCGGTCAGCAGGTCGCGCAGAGTGCGGATGTTCTCCCACAGGCGGGTGAGCCGCTCCGGCTCGCTCTCCATCACTTCCAGGGAGGCGATGAGGCCGGCGGCGACACCGGGCGGGATGTTGGCGGCGAAGACGTAGGAGTTGGCGTAGAAGCGGAGGTACTCGATGACCTCCTCGTCCCCGACCACGAACCCGCCCATGCCGGCCAGCGTCTTGCTCATGGTGCCCAGTTCGAGGTCGACCTGGCCCTTGAGCCCGAAGTGCTCGGCGGTGCCGGTACCGGTCGCGCCCAGGACACCGGTGGCGTGCGCGTCGTCCACCAGCACGCGCGCACCGTAGGTCCTGGCGAGCGCGACGATGTCCGGCAGGTTGCAGATGTCGCCGTGCATGCTGAACACGCCGTCGACGACGATGAGTTTGCCGAGGGTCCGGCCCTCACAGTGCTTGAGCACCCGTTCCAGGTCGGCCATGTCGTTGTGCTGGAAGATCTTCCGTACGCCGCCGGACAGCTTGCAGCCGTCCACGATGCTCATGTGGTTGAGCTTGTCGATGATCAGGGCGTCGTCGGCACGAACCAGGCCGGAGATCACGCCCAGGTTGGCGGAGTAGCCGCCGGGGAAGACCGCGCACGCGGGGCGCTTCTTGAACGCGGCGAGCCGGCGCTCCAGTTCCTTGTGCAGTTCGTTGGTGCCGCCGATGATCCGCGAACCGGTGTGGGTGGCGCCGTACGTGCGGGTGGCGTCGCAGATCGCGTCGACGACCTTCGGATGGCCCGCGAGGCCGAGGTAGTTGTTCGAGGCGAACATCAGGAAGTCGCGCTCGCGGCCCTCCGCCTCGTCGTAGATCCGCATGCGGTTGGCGGAGCGCGACCGCATCGGCATCCCGTACCAGTAGAGCCGGTCCTGCTCGCGGCGGCGCCGGTAGGCGCCGAACGCGCGGGCCTTGGCGAACAGGTCCGAGTCGCGGATCTCCAGGAAGTCCTTCATCGAGCGGCTGTCCCACTCGTCGTCGGCGGCCTGCGCCTGCGCCTCCGGCGGTTCGGGCCGCTCGCCCACGGCCGCCTCGACCGCGGCCACCAGCTCCCGGATGGTCGTCATGCCCATCGGCAGCAGGTCGTCCAGGGCGAAGTACTCGCCGAGCATGCCCAGGATCGACTCCAGGATGATGGAGTCGATGCCCAACTCCCCTTCCAGGTCGCTGTCGAGGCTGAGCTGAGCGGGGTCGTAGAGGGTACGGGCCGCGACGATGCGCAGCACCTCGTCCTGCACGGTCGCGCCGGCGCTCCGGGCTGCGGCGTCCGCGGTCATCGGACACCGCCTTCCGATGCGCGCAGGCGCTCGACGAGGGCCGCGATCGAGTTCACCGTGGCAAAGTTCTCCGGCGAGACCTCGGGCAGCGGAACGGCGATACGGAATTCGCTCTGCAGGAAGTGCACCAGGTCGAAAATTCCTGCAGAGTCGACAATGTTGAGCTCCATGAGCGGTGTTCTGCTGTCGAGGCCCTCAGCGTCGCCGTCCAGCATGATGTCGACGATATGTTGGGTGATCGATTTCTCTATGGTGGTCATGCCCCTCCTTGACTCGGAATTCCTAGGAATTGCGGCACGGCGGGCGATAAGCGGGAAAGGGCGCGAGGGCGTTTCCCGGCCGTTTTTCCGGGACGTTGCTGGCGTCGCGGATTCGTCCCGGGGGATATCTCGGTCTTCCGAGTGGCTGTCCGTCGTGCTCTAGGGGGTGTTTCGAAAGTCCTGTGCGGTGCCCGCGGTGTCCGGTGCGTGCTCTCGGCGTGCCGGACGAAAGCCCTCGTACTGGACGTACTTCGGGTTTCGGCCGGTGCGGCGAGAGTGCGTGCCGGGCGCCGTGGGTGCTGTGCGGGACTTTCGAAACACCCCCTAGCAGTCACCCTCGCAGCCGCTCCTGACAGACCGCTGAGACGGGGCTGTCAGGGCACTGGTCTCCACCCGGGGACGCCGCGCGGGCGGGTGCGGCGTCACGCGCGGGTGAGGAGCAGGACCGCGTTGTGCCCGCCGAAACCGAACGAGGTACTCACGGCGGCCTCGATCTCGGTCTCGCGCGCGGCCTTGGCCACCACGTCGAGGTCGATCTCCGGGTCCTGCGCCTCCAGGTTGGCGGTCGGGGGCACCACCGCGTACTGCAGTGCCAGCGCGGTGACCGCTGCCTCGACGGCACCGGCCGCGCCGATGGTGTGGCCCAGCGCACCCTTGACAGACGTCACGCACGGGCGGTCGCCGAGGACGCGCCGGATCAGCCGCGCCTCCATGGCGTCGTTCAGCGCGGTGGAGGTGCCGTGCGCGTTGACGTGGTCGACGTCCTCCGGGGCCAGACCGGCGTCCGCGAGCGCCTCACGCAGGGCGAGTTCCGCGCCGGCGCCGTTCGGCTCGGGCGCCGTGGCGTGGTGAGCGTCGGCGGACGCCCCGTAGCCGCTGACGTGTGCGTGGACGAAGGCGCCGCGGCGGCGCGCCCGCGCGGCGCTCTCCAGCACCAGGACGGTCGCGCCCTCGCCGAGGACGAAACCGTCCCGGTCCGCGTCGAAGGGGCGGGAGGATGCCTCGATCTCGTCGGAACGGCCGGACAGCGCACCCATCTGGTTGAACCCGGCGCTGATCAGGGGGGTGAGAGGGGCCTCGGTGCCGCCGGTGAGCACCACGTCGCAGCGGCCGGACCGCAGCAGTTCCCGTGCGGTGCCGATCGCGGTGGTGCCGGACGCGCAGGCAGTGGCGGTGACGAGGTTGGGGCCACGGGCGCCGTACTCCATCGCCACGTAGCCGGCGGCCATGTTGAGCACGTGCATCGGGACGAGCATCGGGGAGACCTTCTCGGGCCCGCGGTCGCGCAGCACATTGTGCTGCCGCTCCAGGGTCGCCGCGCCGCCGAAGCCGCACCCCAGCACGACGCCCACCCTGGTGCCGTCCCACGCGGCGGGGTCCAGACCGCTATCGGCGACCGCCTCCGCCGCCGCGACCAGGGCGAGCTGGCTGGCCCGGTCGAGCCGCCACGCCTTGCGCCGGCCCAGCAGCGCACCGGCGTCGAAGGCCGGCACCGCACAGCCGAAGTCGACTGGCAGCCCCTTGAGTTCCGGCAACCGCCGCGCCGCGGTGGCCTCGCCCTGCCGGACGAGGTCCCAGGTGGGCTGCGTGCCGACGCCTCCGGCGGTCACCATGCCGATGCCCGTGATCGCGGCTTGGAAACGGTGCGTGAAGGGCATCAGGCCGCCACCAGTTTGGTCTCGATCACCTTGGCCACCTGCGCAATGGTGTCCTCGGGGTTGACCTCGTCGTCGCCGATCTGCACACCGAACTCGTCCTGGGCGGCGAGGGTGAGCTCGACCAGTGCCAGCGAGTCGAACTCCAGTTGGCTGAAGGTGTGGTCGGGCTCCACTTCGCTGTCCTGGATGCCGAAGCCGCTCAGCAGGCTGGTGAAACGCTCGTACACGTCGCTCATTGATTCGCTCCTCGTGAGTCGTCCGGGTGGGCGGCAGCCGCCGTACGGGGCGGCGCGGCTGCGGGTCGTGCGGTGCGGGCGGGGCCTGGCGGGCCGGGTCGCACCGGAGTGCGGCAGAGAGGGCGTCTGGTGCCGGGGGCACCTGCGGGGACGCGGCGCTGAACCATCATGCGGGGCTCACGTCCGGCCAGGTCAGAGCGATCGCGCCCCAGGTGAGGCCGCCGCCGAAAGCGGTGAGCACCACGCGGTGGCCGGGGCGCAGCACCTCGCCGGCGGCGTCGGCGAGAGCCAGCGGGATGGAGGCGGCCGCCGTGTTGCCGACCCGGTCCAGGTGCACGTGGCAGCGTTCCCGGGGCATACCGATCCGGTCGGCGACGGCCTGCAGGATCCGCAGGTTGGCCTGGTGGGCGACGAGCACGTCCACCTCCTCGACCGGCCAGCCCGAGCGTTCGGCGACCTGCCGAGAACACTCCGACATGCGCTCCACCGCCTGCCGGAAGACCTGCTTGCCCTGCATGCGGAAGTACGGGTCGGCGCGGTCCCCCGTCGCGGCCCGGAACGGGTCACGGGACCCGCCGGACGGGACGCTGATCAGGTCACTGCCGCTGCCGTCGCTGGCCAGTACGGCGGGCCCGATCGCACCGGGCTCGTCCGGAGTTCCGGCGCGCACCACCACGGCGCCCGCACCGTCGCCGAAGATGGCCAAGGTCGAGCGGTCACCCGGGTCGAGAATGGCCGAGTAGGTCTCGGCGCCGATCACCAGAACGCTCCGGGCCGCCCCCGACGCCAGCAAGCTGCGGGCGGTGACCAGCGCATACAGGAAGCCGCTGCACACCGCCCCGACGTCGAAGGCCGGGACCGTACCGAGTCCCAGCCGCCAGGCGACCGCGGGGGCGGTGGCCGGGCAGATCCGGTCGGGGGTCGTCGTCGCCACGATGACCGCGTCCACCGCGTCCTCGCCGTCCCTGCCCGCGGACTTCAGCGCCCGCCGCCCGGCCTCGACCGCCAGGTCGGAGGTCGCGGTGCCCGGTTCGGCGCGGTGCCGCCGCAGGATGCCGGTGCGGCTGCGGATCCACGTGTCCGAGGTGTCCAGTACGCGGCCGAGGTCGTCATTGGTGATCACCTGCGGGGGCAGGAATCCGCCGAGTCCGCACACCACAGCCGCCGGTGTCCGGTGTCGCTGGTCCGGCGCCATCTCCCACTTCCCTTCTCCTGGGGACACGGGCGGGCGCTCCCGCCCGCGGTCCGTGCCGCCGGCGACTTTGGTGACGTCGACGACTCTGTTGCCCAATTCCGGGATTTCTCCGCCGCGCGGATCACGACCTGCGGCGATGCGGCGGTTGGTTGCGGCCTTCCCGGCCGGTCTCTGTCGCTGAGCCGCATTGAGCGGCAGAGTCGCCGCCCCGGTCCCTGGCCTGCCGTCAGCCCGCCAGGGCTGCGAGGGCGAGGGTGAGTCTGTCGTCGCCGACGACCGCCGCGCCCGGGAACAGACCCAGGACGACCAGGGCGATGGCCTCCTTGATGACGCGTTCGGCGACCGGATCGAGGATGCCGACCAGGCTGGGGATGCCGAAGTCGAACGTGGCGTCGAAGTCCACGCGGCTTCCGCCCCCATCGCCGGGGGTGATGCGCCAGGCGCCGTGGAAGTCGTCGAAGTCGCCGTCGTCCTGCACGAAGGTGATGGTCAGCGCCTCGCGGTCGAAGGTATCGTCCTCGGTCCAGCGCAGGATCCCGTTGCGGAAGTACACCTCCCAGTCACTGGAGTCCTCCCGGGCGGTGACCGCCCGCACGTCGGGGGCGAGCGACGGGTAGTCGGCGAACCGGCGCACCGCGTCGAACACCGCATCGGGCGCCGCGTCGGGCAGGTCCAGCGTCACGTGCACGTTACGCATGGGCGGTACCACCTCCGCACATCGGGATGTACTGTGCCGCCTGCAGACGGCAGGCGCGGTCGAAGCGCTCGCACAGGTACTCCACATCCGTCGGCGTGAGCACGGCCGGCGGGGTGAAGCGCAGCACCATGTGCGAGTTGAGGGCGTGGTTGGCGATGACGCCCTGCTCGATGAGTTCCACCAGCAGTTCGCCGGCCAGGCCTGGCTCGGTGAACTCGATGCCGATCAGCAGGCCGCGTCCGCGCACCTCGCGGACCAGCGGCCCCAGGTGCTCGCGGGCGATCCGGCCGACCTCGGTGAGGATCGTCTCGCCCAGCGCCTCCGCCCGGGTCACCAGGTTGTCCTCCTCCAGCGCGGCCAGCGCGCCGCGCACCGCGGCCATCGCCAGCGGCGAGCCGGAGAACGTCGAGGTGTGCAGGTAGGGGTCCTTGTCGAAGACGGAGAACACCGAGCGCTTGGCGATCACCGCCGACACGGGCAGCACGCCACCGCCCAGGCCCTTGCCCGACAGCAGGATGTCGGGGACCACGCCTGCCTGGTCGGCGCCCCACCAGCTGCCCAGCCGGCCGAGACCGGTCTGGATCTCGTCCAGCACGAACAGCGCGTCGTAGGTGTCGCACAGCCGGCGGACGTCGCGCAGGTAGCCGTCGGGCGGGACGACCACGCCCGCTTCGCCCTGTACGGGCTCCAGGATCACGCAGCCCCGCCCCGGCATGGTACGCAGGAGATCCTCCAGCGCACCGGCGTCGCCGTACGGGACGTGGTCGACGCCGGGCAGCAGCGGCCGGAAAGGGTCCTGGAAGACGTCCTTGCCGGTGAGGCTGAGGGCTCCCATGGTCTTGCCGTGGTAGCCGTTCGTGGCCGCCACCAGGCGGTCCTTGCCCTGGGTCCGGGCGAGTTTGATGGCCGCCTCGACCACCTCGGCACCGCCGTTGGCCCAGTGCACGCGGTCCAGTCCGGCCGGGACCCGGGCGATCAGCTCATCGGCGGCCAGCGCGGCCTGCGGCTCCAGGAACAGGCGGATGGCGACGGGATGCCGGCCGAGTTGCTCGGTGACGTGCCGCACCACGGTGGGATGCCGGGCTCCCATCAGGAACACCCCGTAGCCACCGCAGTTGAGGAAGGTCTTGCCGTCCGCGCCGGTGAGCCAGGCTCCTTCGGACGCGACCTCGACGTGGCGGCCGAACAGCTCGCCGAGGGTCGCCCGCCCTTTGTTCATGCGGGTCCGGTAGAGCCTGATCAGCTCGTCCGGGTCGTGCGCCCGGGCGTCCTCCGCCCGGATCGTGGTGGATGTCATGGTGTCCTCCCCGTCGGCCGCGGCCGGCAGTAGGCGGTCAGCGACCGCGGGTGTCGAGGGCCTTCCAGGCGCCGAAGACGGCGTCGCGGGGCCGGGAGCCGGTACTCACGCTCACTCCCTGGATGTGCGAGGTGCGCAGCATGAAGTAGTTGGCCTCGCCGAACACGCCACCGGTCAGGCCGGTGCCGCCGTGGGTGGGCAGGCAGGCGAGGAAGCCGATGTGCGAGTCGTTGACCTTCAGCAGGCCGCCGCCGCGGATGCGGGCGGTGAAACGCCGGACGACCGCCGGGTCCTCGGCCCACAGGGAGTTGCGCAGGCCGTACTCGTTGGACTCCACGAAGGCGATGAACTGCTCCAGCAGGTCGTCGTCGGACGCGGGCTCCGCCACGATGACCGGCAGCAGCGGGAAGAAGGTCTCGTGGGCGACGGCGTCGATCTCGCGGGCGCCGGCGAGGCCTTCGACGAGCAGCACGGTCGGTTCCAGGAAGATCCCGTGCGGGTGCCGGGTGCCGTCCATCTGCATCGCGTGGCCGCCGTGCAGGAGGCGGGCGCCCTTGGCGAGGGCGTCGTCGAGGCAGGTGAAGAACTTCTCGTTGCGCAGGACAGGGGTCAGCAGCACCCCCGGGTCGCTGGGCCGACCCGGCCGTACGGTGGCGATCTCGCGGGCCAGGTGCTCCAGCAGACCGGGCGCCGCCTCGGGGTGGACCAGCACCTGGTTCGGGACCATACACAGCTGGCCCGAGCCGTAGAAGCCCTCGATCAACGCCTCGGCGGCCAGCTCGGTGTCGGCGTCCTTCCACACGGTGACGACGTCGTTGCCGGCCAGTTCGAGGATCGGCTTCTTGCCGGCCCCGACGCAGCGCTGTTCGAACGCGACACCGTTCTCGCTGCTGCCGAAGTAGACGATGTCGTCGACGAGCGGGTTGTCCAGCCAGGCGTTGAGCATCGGGGCCGGGTCGCCGCAGACGGCGCCCAGCACCCCGGGCGGCGCGCCGAGTTCGTCGAGCACCGGGGCCACGATGTCCTGCAGGACATACATCACGCCCAGCGGGCCGCTGCGCGGCGCCCGCACGACCAGCGCGTTGCCGGCCATGATCGCCGCCACCCCCATGAACGCGCTGGCCAACGGGGCGTTCTGCGGGGGGTTGAGGCAGACCACGCCATCGGCCTGGCGGCGCACCTGCAGGCGTCGCTCACGGCGTTCGAACTCCCGCAGCATCTGGGTGCGGTAGAAGGCGACGGACTCCGGATCGAAGACTTCCAGCATTCCGGAGACCTGCCACTGCGCGAGCGGCAGCGGGTTGCCTTCGGCGACCAGGATGTCGACCACGTCCTGGGCATGGTCGGCGAGGCGGGCGTGCAGCCGCTCGGCGAACGTGTCGAGGCGGACGTGCAGGGGGACGGCGCTCCATGCGGGCACAGCCTCGGCGGCGACCTTGACGGCGAGTTCCACGGTCTCGGGATCGGCCTTGGCGACCCTGCCGATCACGACACCCGCGACATCGTCGGGTGACACCTTTCCGCGTTCCAGATTGCGTTTCAGGCGCAGGCTGGCGAAGACGTCGTCGAGCAGTGCGTCGGCGCTCAGTGAATAAACCCACTCCCCGCTTTCCAGCAGCTTCCCGCCCACGTAGGAACGGTACGTGAGCAGGTCTCCGGTTCCGGCGCCGCCATGGGGACCGTGCGGTACTTGCACAAGAGAGGACTGCTTCCCGCCCACGTTTCGCTCCCACCTTTTCGCATTTCAGGTTTCATGGGCCAATTTCCTTCCCCCGATGTTCCCAAGCGCCCCTGAAAGCGCGCTGAAATCCCAATGACGATGCCATGCCGCTGCGTGCCGACGCAGGCGCGCAACGTCGCTCGGCCAGGGCCCTGTCTGGAGTGCGGCACCAAAGCGTTGATCGGCGCGGTCTCCGGCTCCTTCGCGGTGGGCGAGCGGGCCCTGGCCTGGCGCCTGCCGGTGCACCTGCACACCGGGATGCGGCCGATGGCCGACCGGGGCTTCCCCTCCTTCGGCCCCTGGCGGGCCGCTGCGGACACCGGTACCCAACTCCTGTGGCGGGCCTCGGACTCCTTCGCCCTGCCGGTGGACCGGGTACTGCGGGACGGCACCTACCCCCACCTCAACGGTGCGCGCGGGAAACGGACCACGGGTGCGGGTCGTCGAGTACACGGTGGTGACCGCGACCCCGGATGCCGACGGCGTCAGCAAGGAGACATCCGATCCGCTCCGTCTGGATCACCGTGCTGCCCGGCCCGGGCTCGGTACCCGTGCGGGAGCCGGTGGAACTGCATACGGCGCGCTGGACCAGCGAAACGATCTTCAAGCACAACGATCCTGCAGATCAACACATCTGCCCGAACCTCTCCACGGCATCGGCAGATGGCACCAGCCGCCCAGTCAAGCAACGTTGACGCATGTGTGGGGCATGACAAGAACGGGATCGGGGCATGAGCAGGGCACCCCACCGGGCGCCGCAGTCGCCGGGACGCAACACCCGGGCCGGCGCGACGGCAGGTGACAACACGGCGGATCGGCGCTACGTTAAGCCGCGTGAGTGAATTAGTCGATCGACTAATACGAGCCTGCGGTGCGGGCCGGGAATGCTCGACGTCGGCTCCGCCGTCGCAGACGGCCGAGCCGACGTCATGGGGTGCCGCACGCGGCGTCAGGGGCGAGTCAGCCGAGCAGGCTCGGCTCCTGCCGCAGGATCTCGGCGAGCCGGGCACGCATCCCGGGCCCTGGCTCCAGGCCGAGGTCGTCGTCCAGCCGGCGGCGCACCTGGTGGTAGACACCGATCGCGTCGGCCTGCCTGCCGGAGCGGTAGAGCGCCAGCATCAGCTGCTCGCCGAACCGCTCGCGCAGCGGGTACTGCGTGAGCAGCTGTTCCAGCTCCGGCACGACGTGCTGGTGCAGGCCCAGTTCGAGCTTGGCCTCGACGAGCAACTCACGGGCGACGGCCTTCATCGCCTCCAGGCGCACCGCGGCCGTGCTGCACGTCACGCCGGACCCGACATCCGACAATGCCATGCCGTGCCACATGCGCAGCGCCGACTCCAGCAGGGCGATGCCTCCCCGCGGGTCGTCGTGGACCGTGGCCCCCACGCACTCCACAAGGCGCGTGAAGCGGATCGAGTCCACGTTCTCGGGGTCGATCTCCAGCCGGTATCCGGCACTCGATGTCTGGACGAGTTCCTGGGCGGACGGATCCCCGGTCTGCTGCACCAGCGTGCGGCGCAGCCGGGCGATGTGCCCATGCAGCGTGTTCGCCGCGGTGCGCGGTGGGGTTTCCCCCCATAGTTCGTCGAACAGAGTGGCGCCCGACACCACTTCTCCGGCGCTGAGGGCCAGCGTCGCGATGAGGGCTCTGAGTTTCTCTCCGGGAATGTTGACGCGCTGCTGGCCGTAACGAATGCGCAGCGGGCCCAGCACTTCAATGAACATACGCCCTCGCAGCTCGAACGCTCGTTGCGTTGCCTGTCCGGTCAGATGACGGGTCCGCGCCGCTCCCCGCACGTGCCGTGGGTGTTCAGCGGTCCGCCCACAGCAGGGCCAGTCTCCCCGGACGGGCTGACCGATCGCTGACAAGTGACTGACCACCGTCACGACGGCCGGTACTACGACCGTCGAGAAAGCGAACAGCCGATCAACGAAAGCGAATAAAGGGCAAGACGCAGCAATAATCCCTGATTATATGACGGACTTGCCGTCAAGGGATTCGATTCGACGTCAAGCAGAAAAGTGAACGGGGGAGCTGTACGCCATCAGGTGCTACGGCGACGAGGAGGACGCGATGCCGCACGGATCATCGAGTGTTGTATGCAGGAGCCTGACCGGGCCCGCCGAAACAAGCGGTACGACCAGTTCCAGCGCAGGCGCCGGCAGGGGCGATCGCAGCCACGGCAAAGGTGTACTCGTCTGCTGCAAGAACTCCATCATGTCGATGGGGGTACAGGCTTTGCTGGAACGCCAGGAAGGCATCCGCGTACGTGTGGAGTCCTCCACCGCCCAGGCGCTGTCCCTGGCGCGGCGCGAGCCCCAGGCAGCCGTGATCGTCATATCCCCGACCCTGACCGTCGACAACAAGGAGGAACTCGCCCAATTCGCGGCCGTGTCGAAGGTGGTGTTCCTGGCCAAGGGGGAGAACACCCATCGCTCCCTGGAGGCCCTCGCCCTGGGCGTGCGCGCCGTACTCTCAGTGGAGAGCTCCGCGGAGCACCTGCTACAGGTCCTGCAGACGGTGATTGCGATGGACGCCATCATCATGCCGTTCGCGGCCCGCGACGGCCTGGACCAGATCGCCGCCGCCCGCGGATCGTCCGCCCTGGCAGTGCGAACCTCCGAGACCCTGACCCTCCGGGAGAAGGAGGTCACCCTCTTGCTTACCCAAGGATACACCAACACCGAGATAGCCAGGAAGCTGTCGATCACGCCGACGACCGTCCGGTCTCACGTCCACCATCTGCTGAAGAAGCTCGGTGCGGCCAGCCGGGCCCAGGCCATCGCGCTCGCCTACGAGACCGGCCTGATCGGCACCATCGAGAGGCAACTCGTGCGCACCCAATAACCGGCCCCACCGCCCGGCGGCCCACCGAGCTCCCGTCAGGCCCGGTAACCGTCCCCCACACGCTCTCCGGCGAGCGTGTCCAGGACCGCCGCCATCTGTTCGAAGGCCGCGACCAGTCGGGCGAACGCCGGGGTCTCCATGTCCCTGGCGAACGCCTTATGGTCGGTGACTTCGATGATCTCAGCGTAGTGCGCCGGCTCATCGTCCCGGGTGCTGATCCGGAACACGTGGAAGCCCCGCACGCTGGGCAGTTCGGGGCAGGTGGCGTAGTCGACCTCGCGGACCCAGCGTTCGAAGTCCTCCGGGTCGGTCCCCGGGTGCAGTCGGATGGTGTGAACGATGGTCTCCATGCTTCCGCGTCCTCCCGTCAGGCGCGCCGGACCGGGCGGCGGCGCGCCCCCAGGCCGAGCGCGCGGGCGATGTTGTTGCGCTGGATCTCGTTGGTGCCGGAGAAGATGCGCGACGGCAGCGCGTCCCGCAGCAACGTCTCCGCCGGGCCGTCCACGACACCCAGGCCGCCGTGCAACTGCACCGCGTCCAGGCCCGTCTGCACCGCGGCCTCGCTCACCGCGAGCTTGGCCAGCGCGGGGGCCACCTCGTCGCGGTCACCGCGGTCCAGCCCCCAGGCGGCCCTGAATAGCATCAGGCGCGCCGACTCCAGCCGCAGCGTCATGTCGACGATTCGGTGGGACACCGCCTGGAACGACCCGACGGCCGCACCGAACTGCTCGCGCTCGTTGACGTACGCCACCGTTCCGTCGATCACCCGCCGCATCGCCCCCAGGTAGACGGCGAACAGGCAGGTCCGCTCCCAGGCCATCGACGACGAGAACACCGAGGCGCCGGCCCCCGGCCGCCCGAGCACCTGCTCCTCGGTGACCACGCACCCGTCGAAGTGCACGTCGGCGGTGGGCGAGCCGCGCAGCCCCACCTTCGGGTACGGCGGGCCGACGCTCAGCCCGGCGGTCCCGGCCTCCACCACGAACGTGGTCAGTCCGAAGTAACCGGCGTCGGGGTCGGTGCACGCCTGCACCACGAAGATGTCCGCCGCGGGAGCGTTGGTGACAAAGCACTTCTCACCGTCGAGGACGTACCCGTTGCCGTGCCGCACCGCCCGGGTCTGCAGGCTCAACGCGTCCGATCCTGCCTCGGGTTCGGTGATGGCGTGCGCCGCGACCAGGTCGCCGGAGCACAGGCCCGGCAGCCAGCGGTGACGCTGCTCCTCGGTGCCGAAGTCGGCGATCGGCATGACAGCCGCGAAAAGGTGCGCCGCGAGCGAGAAGGCGAACCCGGTGTCGGCGCAGCCCTCGCCGAGCGCCTCCATCATGGCGGCCGCCGCCACGGCTCCCAGGCCGCTTCCGCCGTACTCGCCGGGGATGGTGGCGCCGGCCAGGCCCTGCTTGCCGGCCAGCTGCCAGCGTCGGCGGAAGTCCGCAGCATCCCACTCGCACGGCCCCGACAGGTCGCGGCGGGCAAAGTTCACGACCATGTCCCGCATCTGCGCGGTGTCGGTGTCGTATTCGAAGTTCATCGCGCTTCCTTCGCTTCCAGGGATACGTCCGCCGCCCGGGCCCCTTCCCGGTGTTCCTCGAGCAGCAGGTGGTAGTTGATGCCGCCGGTGCCGAAGGAGCTGACTCCGGCACGGCGAGGCCGACCCGCCTCCTCCGGCCACGGCGCAGCCTCGGTGGCCACGTGTGCCGGCACAGCGGCCAGGTCCAGCGCGGGGTTCGGGTCGCGCAGGTTGGCGTTGGGCGGGATGGTCCCGGTGCGCAGCGCGTAGAGCGCGCGCAGCAGCCCCGCCGCACCCGCAGCCGCGAATGTGTGCCCGAAGAACGACTTCGCGGAGCCGATCTCCAGCGGGCGTTGCCGTCCCGAGCCGGAGTACGTGCGGGCCGCCGCGGCGATCTCCACGCGATCCCCGACCCGCGTACCGGTGCCGTGGGCCTCCAGGTAGCCGACCTCGGCCGGGCCGAAGTCCACCTGGCCGAAGGCCTGGCGGATCGCTCGTGCCTGGCCCTCGGTGTCCGGCGCGATCAGCGACTTGGCGTCGTTGGATGCGCCCACGCCCCGCAGCACGCAGGCGATCCGATCCCCGTCGCGCAGCGCGTCGTCGTACCGCTTGAGGAGGAACAGCGCGCAGCCGTCGCCCGCGGTGAAGCCGTCGGCGGCCGCGTCGAACGGGGTGATCCGGTTGCGCGACAGCAGGCCGAGTGCGGAGCACAGCACCATGTCCCGTTCCGTACAAGGGAGTTCAACCCCACCGGCGATGGCATAGCCGACCGTGCCGGACCGCAGCTGTTGCACGGCCAGATCGATCGCCGCGAGCGACGACGCGCACGCCGCCTCGACCGCGACCGGAACCGCGTCCAGACCGAACTCGTCCGCGATGACCGCCGCCGTGCCGCTGGCCAGGGAGCCGTCGAAGAACCCGGGCGCCAGCACATCCTCCGGGTCCCGGTAGGTCCGCCGCAGGCAGGCCAGCAGCTCGCGCAGTTCCTCGGCCGGCAGCCCGGACAGCGCTTCCAGACCCGCCGCGTCCGCCTCGATCGCGTCGAGGCTGAGCAGGGCCGCCGCCTCGCGCTCCCGGGTCAGGCCCAGGTTGCTGCCGATCGCCACCAGCCCCGGTCCGGTGAGCGCGGCCCGCACGCCGGACCTGGTCAGCGTCTCCGCGGCCACCGCCAGGCCGACCCGCTGCGCGGCGTCCATCTGCGCGAACCGCTCCGGCATCACGCGGGTGCCCGGCGGCGGTGCCGACGGCACGCGCACCGGCGCCCCCACCTCGGTGTAGCTGTGCATCACGCTCAACTCGCCCGGGCAGTAGTACGCCTCGCGGTCGAACAGCGCCGCGGGGAGCGGCGCTATGCGGTCATGGCCGGAGAGCATCGTCCGCCAGAAAGCGTCCGCCCCCGGGGAATCGGCGAACATCCCGCCGTAGCCGATGACCGCGATCGGTTCGGCAGGGCCGACCCGCGGCGCCCGTCGCGGCGCCTGCGGCCGAGACCCGGCGGCGGGCTCCCCTGGCGGTTCCCGGCGCACCGGAACGCCGCCGGCCGGCCCGGGGTACTCCTCGACGACCACGTGGCCGAGCACCCCGGTCACCGACGAGCCGAGGACCGCCGCGCGCCGCGGCGCACCGTCCGGTGCGGCCGGCCACGGCTGTGCGGTCCGCAGGATCCGGAACGGCGTCCCTGTCAGGTCCAGGGCCCGCGCCTTCTCCCGTGACCACTGCGGGGGCAGTGTCCGGTGATGGAGCGCGAGCGCGACTTTGGAGACGGCCGCCAGGCCGGAGTTGGCGAATGTGTGACCCAGGCGGTCCTTGACGCTGCCGATCGCCAGCGGCCCGCGCACGCCGTCGCACACCCCGGCCAGCGCCTCGATCTCGGCCTCCGTCTCACGCGCGATCCCCGACCCCGCGCACTCCACGTACTGCACGGCCCCAGCGGGTACGGACGCCGAGCGGTACGAGCGTGCCGCCAGGTCGCGACGCCCCTCCGCGTCGAACGGGTAGCGCAGGGCGCCCCCCGCCGCGCTGTGGGCCAGCGAGCAGTCGCGGATCACGGCGTAGATCCGGTCGCCGTCGGCCTCGGCCTCGGGCAGCGTCTTCAGCAGCAGCGCGCCGACTCCCGCGGCGAGCGTGAACCCGTCCCCGTCCGCCTCGAAGGGATGCGTGCCCGCGGCGATCAGGCCCTTCGCGGCCAGCGCCCGGGTCAGCAGGTCGCCCTCGGGCCGCTGCCCGGTGACGACGAGCGCACTGCGCGATTCGCCCGACCGCAGGCAGGCGAGTGCGTGGGCCAGTGCCGTGAACGACGTCGCGTCCGCCGACTCGACCGCCAGCGTCCGCCCGCGAAGCTTGAACGCGGACGCGATGCGCGCCGGGATGGTGCTCGCCATCTCCCCGACGCGGTCGTGCGCCGACGCGCCGAACCGCTCGCGGACGCGGCCGCGCAGCTCCCTCGCGGCGAGGTCCGCCGGGCCGCTGCCGCCGTGCGAAACCGACACCGCGCGCTGGAGGCGGTGCGCATAGCGGCCACCCTCCACCCGGGCCGCGTTGGCGTGCTGACGGTCGAGGCCGTAGCAGGTACCGACCACGACGTCGGCGTGCTCACCGGGCAGCGGCCGGTCCGCGTAGCCGGCGTCGGCCAGGCACTGCCCGGCCGCCTCCAGCATCAGGACCTGCATGCGCGCCAGCGAGGCCGCCTGGGCCGGCGGTATGCCGAAGCGGGCGACGTCGACCCGCACGTCGTCGAGCACGGCCGACGATCCGGCCGAGCCGGGCACCGGCACCGGTTGCCCGCAGCGGTTGCCCGCAGCGGCGGCGGGCGGCGCGGTGGTGTCGGGACCAGCCGGGGGGCACGCGCACGACAGCTCGGTCTGCGTCAGCAGGCGCCACAGGGCCTCAGGGCCGGATATGCCGGGATAGAGGGCGCCGATCCCCACGATGGCGATCGGATCCGCGGGCGGCCGCGGTCCGCCCGGCGGACCGGACGGGGGCTCTTCCCCGGGCTCCGGCGCTGGGTTGCTCGGCCCGGTTCGGGACGCAGCGTGCATGGTGTGACGCTCCAGTCTGTCGTGTGCCGGTGGGTGCGGATGTGCGGGGTGCGGAAGCGCGGTCGGGTGTCCTCGCCCGCTTGGTGACACCAGCGCCTGGGCAGGGGCGTTCAGGAAACCGTGCCGCGCAGCCCGCCGAGCGGCGACGGACACGCCCGGCACGGGCCGCTGCCGAGGTCGGGCCGGGGTGTCGCGGGCGGCTGTCACCGATGGCGACGCGAGGGGTCCGGGGCGGGTGCGCCCACGTGGTCAGTACCGGGTCCCCGCGGGCTCCCCGGGTCCGGGCCGCACCGCGCTGGACAAGGTGAGCGCCGGGTCGTGGCTGAGGATCTCGGCGTGGCGCCGCTGCAACGACAGCCCGGGCTGGACTCCGAGTTCCTCCACCAGGTGGCGACGGGTGACGCGGAACAGCTCCAGCGCGTCGCCCTGCCGTCCCGAGCGGTAGAGGGCGAGCATCAGCAGGTCGCAGAAGGTCTCCCGCAGCGGATGCTGGGCGACCAGTTGCTGAAGCTCGGCGATGGCGTGCGATTCGTCGCCCAGCAGCATGCGGGCCCGCACCAGGCCCTCCCACACCGTCAGGCGGCGCTCCTCCAACAGGGCCGCGGCTCCGCGGCAGCGGAATCCGTCACGGGCGTTGAGCAGAGCAGGGCCACGCCACAGGGCCAGGCTCTCCTGGAAGAGGGTGAGCGCGCGCTCCGGGTCCCGCGACAACGCCTCAGAACCCTGAGTGGCCAGTTCGAGGAACCGGTTGCTGTCCACCGAGGACGGCTGCACGTCCAGGACGTAGCCGCCCCACACCGCGCGCACCAGAGATGCCGGGCCTGACTGCCCGACAGCGGTGTCCAGGACCTTGCGCAGCCGCGTGGCGTGGGCCTGCAGCGCGTTGCGGGTATTGCCGAGCGATTGCTCCGACCACAGTTCGTCGGCCAGCTCCTCATAGGAGACAGCACGCCCGGCCTCCAGGGCGAGCGCTGCCAGCATGTTGCGGACCTTGTTCGCCATGCCATAGCGTCGCCCGTCGGCGTTCACCGTGACCGGTCCGAGTAGAGCGATGAACACGAACTTCCTCCGTTGCAGGCAGCCCTCACCGGTGAATCACTGTGCGAAAGCTGATGACCATATTCCGCGCGCCGAACTTTCCGGATCCCCAGGATGCAGATCCGTCCCGCGTGATGGGACGTGATTCGCAGGCGTCGGCCCGGCTGCGTGAAATCCTGATGACCGAAGGCAACGACCCGACGACCCGCCTGGTCCAGGAGTCGCGGTGGATACCTATGCTGCTGTTCCCCCGTCAACCATCATCGTCGGCATATGTTGAACGTCTCAACTCCTTCCCCGGGCCATAGCTTCGCACGGGTAATGCCCCCCGACCATCCGCCAACGTATGCATTCCATCCTCAACGAAACACGCCGGAGAACGTCATTTCGGCTCAGCGGTCCGTCAACACCGCTCAACGCGCGTCAACACCACTGTCCTCGGGCCTTCGACCTTGGTGGGGGTGCGGCGGTGACGGGCGGGCCTGCCGGTCACGCTGTGTGCGGAAGTCGGGGTGCGGGTGGGCCTGACGCCGGTAGCCCGCAGGCCTTCGTGATCATGGTTGTTGTCCAGGAACGTGTCTCCTGGTCAAGACTCGTATTGCCCCGAGAGGTCAGGAACGCGGCTGGCGGGTGGTTGGCCCTTCAGCGCGGTGTGTCCGCGGTGGTGATTGCAGGTGTGCAGCCATTGCGGGAACGCATCGCGCCGTTCCTGTTCAAAGCGGTAGGGGCGGGCATAGGCCCATTCGTCGAGCAGGGTGCGGTTGAAGCGTTCGACCTTGCCGTTGGTCTGGGGCCGGTAGGGGCGGGTTCGCTTGTGGGCGATCTTGGCCGCTGCCGGCAGGTCTCGCCGGTCGCGGGAGCGGTAGCAGGAGCCGTTGTCGGTCAGTAGCCGCTCGACGGTGATCCCGGCCTGGGCGAAGAACGCCTGGGCCCGGGTCCAGAAGCCGGTAGCGGTCTCCTTCTTCTCGTCCGTGTGGATCTCGTTGCAGGCGAGGCGGGAGTGGTCGTCGACGGCGGTGTGCGGGTAGCTGTAGCCGGCGTTCGAGCGGGTCTTGCGGCCGGCTTGGCGGCCGGCTTGGCGGCCGAGGACCTTGTGGCCGCCGCCGTCGGGGATGTTGCCGAGCTTCTCGATGCCCGCATGCACCAGCTCGCCCGGCCGGTCGCGTTCGTAGCGGCGTATGGCCCGGCCGGTGGCCCGGTCCAGGTGCGTGAGCCGGGCCAGGCCGGTCCACCTCACCTGTCCACAACCTCCCGAGACAGAACGCCTAGGGGGTGTTTCGGAAGTCCTGTGCGGTGCCCGCGGTGTCCGGTGCGTGCTCTCGGCGTGCTGGACGAAAGCCCTCGTACTGGACGTACTCGGGGTTTCGGCCGGTGCGGCGAGTGGGGGTGCCCCCTGCTCGAAGAGCCTGGGGGAGCGTGCCGGGCGCCGTGGGTGCTGTGCGGGACTTTCGAACCCCCTAGCGCGGACCGCGGCGCAGCAGTCGCTTGACGCCGAGGACGAGGGCCAGGCCGACGGCGAGGGCCAGGCCGCCGACCTTGTAGTCGGCGTTCAGAGCGGTGCCGCCCCCGCCCCCGGTCCGCGTGCCCCCCTGTCCGGAAGGCGAGGCGGAACCGCCGCCTTCCGTGCGGCCGGGCACACTCCCGGACTGCACCGGGCTGTCCTTGCCCTCGCTGCCGTACATCAGCCTCGACCCGTCGGCGGTGTAGGTGACCGACTCGCCCTGGCCCTGCAGGGGCACGTCGAGCCGGGCCCGCCGCTTGATCCTCCCGCCGTTCCAGTCGTACGCGATGCCGCCGAAGTAGCCGCGTACGGCGAGTTGCCCGCCGTCGGGCGAGAAGGCGGCGTCGGTGGCCCACAGGTCGACGGCGGCGATGGGCCGGAAGACGTTCGTCCCGGTGGCCGACAGCTTCGCCGGGCCCTCGTACAGGTGCCCGCCGTCCTCCTTCTTGTCGATGATGTACACGCGCCCGGTGGTGGGATGCACCACGAGGGACTCGGCGTCCCGGGGGCCGTCGGAGTACTTGACGACGTACTGGGTGGCCCGGACCGTCCGGCTCTTGAGCACCTTCGGCTCGGGCAGCTTGTAGATCCACACGTACGGCCAGCTGCCGCCGAGGTTGTCGCCGATGTCGCCCAGGTAGATCTGGTTCCCGGGGCCGATGGAGACGGCCTCGACGTCGCGGGGCCTGCCGATGCCGCTGAGGGTGAGGGTGGCGACGGTCTTGCCGGTGCGGCCGTCCACGGCGTACAGGTACGGGCCGTCGCCGCTGTCGTTGTGCGTCCAGTAGATGCCCGGGTGGAGGCGCGAGGCGGCGAGTCCGCTGGACTCGGTGATCCGCGGGTCCGTGATGGTGAAGCCGCCGTCGTCGGCGGACGCGGGCGCCGGCGTGGCCAGCGCACCGATGAGAAGGGCCCCGGAGAGGAACGCGAGCGATCGGCGCATGCCCCCAAGAGTGCCATCCGGCACGGCGGTTCACGGTGCCTGCCGCGCGTGCCGGGCCTCGGCCCGAGGCCGTGCGGGCGTGTCGATCCTCACACCGTCCCGCCCCATACGTCCCACGGTGATCGTCCATGATGAGCGGATGCTCAGGTTCATGCCCGTAGGCGACTCCATGACGATCGGAAGCGCGGGCGAACACACATGGCGCTACCGGCTGTGGCAACACCTCTGCACGACGTACGGGGGCCCGTTCCGGATCGTGGGCCCGCGCGAGACGCTGTACGACAAGGCGACGGACGAGCCGACGTCGTACGCGTACGCCGAGCCGGACTTCCCCCGCGCTCATCTGGCGGGATGGGGCGAGGGCTGGCTGCACATGGCGCCGCTGATCGCCGAGGCCGTACGGGAGTCGCGGGCGGACGTGCTGCTCGTGTCGCTGGGCCTGATCGACCTGGGCTTCTACACGAACGCCGAGCAGACGACGGAGAACGTGCGCGGCTTCGTGGCCCAGGCCCGGACCGCGAACCCGCGCGTCCGCATGGTCCTGCTCCCGGTGATCCCGAACGTCCGCGCGGAGGAGGACGCCTCGTTCGCCGCCCAGGTCACACACTTCAACGAACTCCTGGAGAAGACGGTGGCGGACCTCGACGAGGCCCGCTCCGCGCTCCTGCTCGCGTCGCCCCCGCCGGCGTACGACATCCACAGGGACACCTACGACGGCACGCACCCGAACGCGAGCGGGGAGCACAAGATCGCGGGGGCGTTCGCCGAGGCGATGCACCAGGGATGGGGACTCGGACAGCCGTACGCGGCCAGAACGGGCTGACCGGATTCGGGCGCGCCCAGGTCACTGTGCGTATCGTTGTACCGCGCGGCCGTACTCGTGCGGAGGGCGGCCGGGAGGAGCGCCACGACGACCGTCCTTGACGACAGGATCGCGATGGCCGAGAGCGACAACACGCGCCAACTCGACGAGATGTTCGAGCGGCTCGAGAAGATGCCCGTCCCCGAGGGATACACAGTCGAGATCGTCGAGGGGGCCGTCTGCATGTCGCCGCAGCGGGACACCCACTGGAAGGTCACCTTCAGCATCGTCGAGCAGTTGCGGACGACGTACCCCTGAAGCGCCTGAAGTCCGACGTGCGCATCGACTACCCGGGGCACCTCAACGGATTCGCAACCGCCGTGACGCTGATGGCCGAGGGCGCTGCCAAGACGGAGGACGGCCACTGGCCCCACGAGGACGTCGAGTTCGTCGCCGAGGTGATCTCCAAGAGCACCGCCGCCAACGACTGCGGCCCGAAGAAGACCGCCTTCGGAGAGGACCTGGACCTCACCGGCACCATGGTCGGCCTCACCCTCGCCACCGCCGGGTTCCCCCGCGGCTGAGCCGTCCTGCGTCCGAACTCCCTTGCCTAGAGGGCACTCCACACCGTTGGGTAGGCGGACATGAAGTACACGCAGCTCGGACGCACAGGACTCAAGGTCAGCCGGCTCGTCCTCGGCACGATGAACTTCGGACCGCAGACCGAGGAAGCCGACAGCCACGCGATCATGGACGCGGCCCTCGACGCGGGCATCAACTTCTTCGACACCGCCAACGTGTACGGCTGGGGCGAGAACAAGGGCCGCACCGAGAAGATCATCGGAAACTGGTTCGCCAAGGGCGGCGAGCGGCGCGACAAGGTCGTACTCGCCACCAAGGTGTACGGCAACATGGGCCCCGACGGCGACGCCTGGCCCAACCACGACAAGCTCTCCGCCCTCAACATCCGCCGTGCGGTCGACGCCAGCCTCAAGCGGCTGCAGACCGACCGCATCGACCTGTACCAGTTCCACCACATCGACCGGAGCACTCCGTTCGACGAGATCTGGCAGGCCATGGACGTACTGGTGCAGCAGGGGAAGATCCTCTACGCCGGCTCCAGCAACTTCCCGGGGTACAAAATCGCCCAGGCCAACGAGGCCGCCGCCCGGCGGGGCTCGTACGGGCTCGTCAGCGAGCAGTGCCTCTACAACCTCTTCGAGCGCCGTGCCGAGATGGAGGTCCTCCCGGCCGCGCAGGACTACGGCCTGGGTGTCATCCCGTGGTCGCCGCTGCACGGCGGCCTGCTGGGCGGTGTCATCAGGAAGCAGGCCGAGGGCGGGCGCCGGGCGGGCGGCCGGACCGCGGACGCGCTCACCAACCCCACCGTGCGCGGGCAGATCCAGGCGTACGAGGACCTGCTCGACAAGCACGGGCTCGAACCCGGCGAGGCCGCCCTCGCCTGGCTGCTGACCCGCCCCGGCGTCACCGGTCCCATCGTCGGCCCGCGCACGGCCGGCCAGCTCGACTCGGCACTGCGGGCCGTCGACCTGGAGCTCACGGAGGAGGTCCTCGCGCGCCTGGAGGAGATCTTCCCGGGCACCGGGCCCTCTCCCGAGGCGTTCGCCTGGTAGGACACCGTCCCCGTGCGGCGGCGGTCTACTTTCCGGCCGCCGCCGCCAGCGCCACCACCGCGAACATCAGCACAAGCACACCGGCCATGATCCGGTTACGGGTCTTCGGGTCCACGCATCGAGCGTAACCGGACCTCAGGGCGCCCCGGTGCCCAGCCCCCACCGCTCCACCGTCTCGTAGCGCGGCTGCTCGCCCGGTGTCCCCGACCGCGGCAGCAGGCTGCGGACGAGGGCGAGCTCGCCCACCGTCCACTCGTGCCCCGCGAACGCGTGCAGCGCCGTGACATACGGCCGCAGATCCGCGTGCCCCCGGCTGCGGGCCAGCGTCAGATGCGGACGGTAGCCGCGGTGCTCGCCCATCTCCACACCCGCCCGGCGCGCCGCGGATTCCGCGCGGTCCGCGAGCAGCCGCATCGTCCGCAGGTCCCCCGAGGCGCCCACCCATAGCGTCCGGCCCCCGAAGTGCCCGCCCCCGCCCAGGGACAGCGCGAACGGCGGGGTGCGCCGGACCACCCGCCCCAGCCGCTCCGACAGGTCCGGTACGACGTCCTCGGCCACCTCCCCGTAGAACGCGAGCGTGAAGTGCCAGGCCGGGCGCTCGGTCCAGCGCAGCCCCCGCGCCCCCGGCAGTCCCTCCAACCCTCGGACGACCGAGGTGAGTTCCCGGATCGCGTCCGGGGGCGGCAGCACCGCGGCGAACAGCCTCATGACCTCACCCTTCCAGGGAACGGATCACGCCGCACGGCGGCCGCGCCGCTGGGGGCACCGCGCCCCGGAGGCGCCCCCCTCGGCGGTCAGGCGGACGCCGTCTCCGCCCCCTCGCGGGGCACGAACCGCACCCGCGGATGCCCGTGGTGCCAGCCCACGGCCAGACGCAGCCCACCGGCCCGCGCGAGGACCAGGCCGACGGTCGCGGCCGCCGCGAGGGAGACCACACCGCCCACGACGAAGCCGGCCCGGGCACCGTACACGTCCGTGATCCAGCCGACGACGGGCGCCCCCAGCGGCGTACCGCCCATGAAGACCATCATGAACAGGGCCATGACGCGGCCGCGCATCGCCGGGTCCGTGCCCATCTGGACGGCCGTGTTCGCCGTGACGTTCACCGTCAGGCCGAAGATCCCAATCGGGACCATCAGCAGCGCGAACAGCCACAGTGAGGGCGCCCCGGCCGCCACCACCTCCAGCGTGCCGAACGCGGCCGCCGCCGCGATCAGCACGCGCAGCCGGGCGGTGCCGCGGCGGGCGGCGAGCAGCGCCCCGGTCAGCGAGCCGACCGCCATCAGCGTGTTGAAGAGGCTGTAGGCGCCGGCGCCCGCGTGGAAGACATGGTCCGCGTACGCCGACAGCCAGACCGGGAAGTTGAAGCCGAAGGTGCCGATGAACCCGACCAGCACGATCGGCCAGATCAGCTCCGGCTGCCCGGCGACATGGCGCAGTCCCTCGCGGAGCTGTCCCCTGCCGCGGGGGGCGCGTTCCACACTGTGCAGCTCGCGGGCGCGCATCAGCAGCAGGCCGGCGATGGGGGCGAGGAAGGACAGGCCGTTGAGCAGGAAGGCCCAGCCGGTGCCCACGCCGGTGATCAGGATGCCCGCCACGGCGGGCCCGATCAGGCGGGCGGACTGGAAGTTCGCCGAGTTCAGGCTGACCGCGTTCTGCAGCTGCCGGGGGCCGACCATCTCGGCGACGAAGGTCTGACGGGCCGGGTTGTCGACGACCGTGGCGAGTCCGACGGCGAAGGCCGCGAGGTAGACGTGCCAGACCTGGACGTGGCCGGAGAGGGTCAGGAAGGCGAGGACGAGGCCCGTCGCCCCCATCGCCGACTGCGTGACCAGCAGGGCCGGACGCTTGGGGAGGCGGTCCACGAGGACGCCCCCGTACAGGCCGAAGAGCAGCATCGGCAGGAACTGCAGCGCCGTGGTGACACCGACGGCCGTGGAGGAGCCGGTCAGGCTCAGCACCAGCCAGTCCTGCGCGATGCGCTGCATCCAGGTGCCGGTGTTGGAGACGACCTGGCCTATGAAGAAGAGCCGGTAGTTGCGGATGCGCAGGGAGGCGAACATCGAGGAGGTGCGGCGCCCGCCCCGTTCGACGGGTTCGACGGGTTCGGCGGGCTCCGGGCTCTCGGTGGCCGTGGCGGTGCGGGGGACCGCGGGGGTCCGGTCGGCCAGGGGGGTTTCGGCGGTGGACGGGGAGTCGTGGGTGGCTGGTGCGGGGGCGGAAGCTGCTCCGGTTCCCGTACTCAAAGGGGTTCGCCTCCTTGCGATGACGGCTTCGTACGCACGCGGGTGGGGCCGCGTCTGTCACGGTGCGCCCCGGTCACAGGTGCGCGAGTTTCTCCAGCACGGGGGCGGCGGCGCGCAGTGTCGCCCACTCGTCCTCGTCCAGGCCCTCGACGAGCCCGGCCAGCCATGCGTTCCGCTTGCGACGGCTCTCCTCGAGCATCGCCTCGGCCCGCTCGGTCTGGGTGACCACCTTCTGGCGCCGGTCCTCGGGGTGCGGTTCGAGGCTGACCAGGCCCTTGCTCTCCAGCAGCGCCACGATGCGGGTCATCGAGGGCGGCTGGACGTGCTCCTTGCGGGCGAGCTCCCCCGGTGTGGCGGAGCCACACCGGGCCAGGGTGCCGAGCACCGACATCTCGGTCGGGCTCAGCGACTCGTCGACCCGCTGGTGCTTGAGCCGGCGCGACAGGCGCATCACGGAAGAGCGGAGGGCGTTCACGGCGGCAGCGTCGTCGCCATGGTTCAGATCAGCCATGCTCTTTAGGATAACTCATTACTTTCTCTAAAGACCAACCGCCGGGCTCCCCCGCACGGCATACCGCACCCGTACGGGTGATCCGGTGGCGGAACGTGACGCACCGGCCGGCGGGGTCCCGCGACCCCCGTACGCACGGGGACCAGCGTGCCCGGCGTGCGGATGGACAGGGAAGCCGCCCGAACGGCTCCGGCGGCACGCCGCGAAAAGGGGAACGAGCGTCCAGGACCATGTCGTCCGGACGCTCGTTCGGGATGACTCCGACGAGCGGTTCCAGGCCGCCGTCGAGGAGACGGAGAGGTTCTACGGGGTCACCCGGGTCCGGCGCCCCCTTCCGCCGGGGTGGCACGCCCCGCCGGATCAGGTCAGGCCCAGCGCCGGCATCAGGTAGTAGAACGCGAAGACCGCCGACACCACGTACATCGGGACCGGCACCTCCCGGCCCCGCCCGGCGGCCAGGCGCAGGATCACGAAGGTGATGAAGCCCATGCCGATGCCGTTCGTGATCGAGTAGGTGAACGGCATCATCAGCATCGTCACGAAGGCCGGGATCGCGATCGTGTGGTCCGCCCAGTCGATCTCCTTGACGGAGTTGGACAGGATCAGGAAGCCGACCGCGACCAGGGCGGGGGTGGCGGCCTGGGACGGGACCATCGTGGCGACCGGCGTGAGGAAGAGGGCCGCCGTGAAGAGGGCGCCGGTGACGACGTTCGCGAAGCCCGTGCGGGCACCCTCGCCGACGCCCGCCGTGGACTCCACGAAGCAGGTGGTGGCCGAGGAGGAACTGGCGCCGCCCGCCGCCACGGCGATGCCGTCGACGAACAGGACCTTGTTGATGCCGGGCATGGTGCCCTCGGCGTCGGTCAGCCGGGCCTCGTCGCTGATGCCCATGATCGTGCCCATCGCGTCGAAGAAGCACGACAACAGGACGGTGAAGACGAAGAGGATCCCGGTCAGCACACCGACCTTGTCGAAGCCGCCGAACAGGCTGACCTTGCCGATCAGGCCGAAGTCGGGGCCGGCGACCGGGTTGCCGGGCCACTTCGGGGTGGTCAGGCCCCAGGAGGGGATCTTCGCGACGGTGTTCAGGACCAGTCCGAGGACCGTCATCGCGACGATCGAGATCAGGATCGCGCCCGGCACCTTGCGGACGATCAGCGCGAAGGTGAGCAGCGTGCCGAGGACGAAGACCAGCACCGGCCAGCCGGTCAGATGGCCGTCGGCGCCGAGCTGGAGCGGGACCGTGGTCCGGGCGACGTCGGGGATACGGGTGACGAAGCCGGAGTCGACCAGACCGATCAGCATGATGAACAGGCCGATGCCGATCGAGATGCCCTTGCGCAGGCCCAGCGGGACGGCGTTCATCACGCGCTCGCGCAGACCGGTGGCGACCAGCAGCATCACCGCGAAGCCGGCGAGGACCACCATGCCCATCGCGTCCGGCCACGACATGCGCGGGGCGAGCTGCAGGGCGACGACCGTGTTCACGCCGAGACCGGCGGCGAGGGCGATCGGGACGTTGCCGACCACGCCCATGAGCAGGGTGGTGAAGGCGGCGGTCACGGCGGTCGCGGTGACCAGCTGACCGTGGTCGAGGTGATGCCCGTACATGTCCTTCGCGCTGCCGAGGATGATCGGGTTCAGCACGATGATGTAGGCCATCGCGAAGAAGGTGGCGAAACCGCCGCGGATCTCACGCGACAGCGTGCTGCCGCGCTCGGAGATCCTGAAGTAGCGGTCGAGGGGGCCGGAGGCGGGCCGGGTGCCCGGCTGCTGGGGGGCGGTGGCCTTGGCGGGGGCCGAGGTGGGCATGCGGGACCTCAAGGGTGCGGGGAGATCTGTGCGGGGGTTCGGGCAAACGTGATCGAGTCCCGCCGTCGCCCGATCACCGGCAGGCTCCCCCTGCGCAGTGTTGGTGTTTCGTACGAACGTAAGCGGCCAGACTCGACTTGTTTCAGTATGAACAGATGACTCGCAAATCACTATCTCCGCGCGTAGACATTCGTCTCCACCTTGATATGAAAGGTCTCGCGGGGGCGCCACCACCCCAGTGGGAGCCCCTCGTAAGCTGTGCCCATGGCGAAGTGGACCCCCAGGCACGAGGCGCCGGAGCCCCTTGAGGGCCCCGTGGTCGCCACCATCACCGGCGGCACGATCCTCTGGTTCGTCCTCTTCCTGGTCCAGCTCCCGTTCTACGGCTGGTTCGCCGGCCACGGGCACACCTGGTGGCTGTGGACCTGCCTGGCCGGCGCCGGGCTCGGCTGCATCGGCATCTGGTACGTGCGCAGGCGCGACGCGGCGATCAAACGCGACGCGGCCGTCGGACGCGCCGCCGGTGGAAAGGTCCCCTCCGCCGAGTAGCCGGCACGACAGGACCGCCGCCCGCGTACTACCGCCGCACGAGCCCCGTCCTCCCCTGGTCGGATCTTTGGGACACTCGGCGGGTGCGGGCGTGCGTCCGCACGTACCGTCGGATGCATGACCCACATCGACGCGGGCGCCGGGCTCGATCCCGTGCATCCCGCCGCGCCGCCCGGGCAGACACGGGGACTGACCGCAGCCGAGGTGGCCGAGCGGGTCGCCCGCGGTGACGTCAACGACGTTCCCGTCCGCAGCAGTCGCACCCTGGGCGAGATCGTCCGCGCGAACGTCTTCACCCGCTTCAACGCGATCATCGGTGTGCTCTGGCTGATCATGCTGTTCGTGGCGCCGTTCCAGGACAGCCTGTTCGGGTATGTGATCATCGCCAACACCGGTATCGGAATCATCCAGGAGTGGCGCGCCAAGAAGACCCTGGACTCGCTCGCGGTGATCGGCGAGGCACGGCCGACGGTGCGCAGGGACGGGGTCGCCGTCGGGGTCGGCACGTCGGAGATCGTGCTGGACGACGTCATCGAGGTAGGACCGGGCGACAAGGTCGTGGTCGACGGGATCTGTGTCGAGGCGGACGGGCTCGAGATCGACGAGTCGCTGCTGACCGGCGAGGCCGACCCCGTCGCCAAACGGCCCGGCGCCCCCGTCATGTCCGGCAGCTTCGTCGTCGCGGGGGGCGGCGCCTTCAAGGCAACCAAGGTGGGCCGCGAAGCCTACGCCGCCCAGCTCGCCGAGGAGGCGACCCGCTTCACGCTCGTCCACTCCGAGCTGCGCACCGGCATCTCCACGATCCTCAAGTACGTGACGTGGATGATGGTCCCGACCGCGGTGGGTCTGGTCATCAGCCAGCTGTGGGCCAAGCAGCACGGCTTCAAGGACTCCGTCGCCCGCACCGTCGGCGGCATCGTGCCCATGGTCCCGGAGGGACTCGTGCTGCTGACGTCCGTGGCCTTCGCCATCGGCGTCATCCGGCTGGGGCGCAAGCAGGTCCTCGTCCAGGAACTGCCCGCCATCGAGGGACTCGCCCGCGTCGACACCGTCTGCCTGGACAAGACGGGCACGCTCACCGAGGGGGGTATGGACGTCACCGAACTGCGGCCGCTCCAGGGCGCCGACGGGACACGCATACGGAAGGTGCTGGGCGCGCTCGGCGAGTCGGACCCCCACCCCAACGCCTCCCTCCAGGCGATCATCGACGCCTACCCGGACGACGGGGACTGGCGCTGCATCGAGTCACTGCCCTTCTCCTCCGCGCGCAAGTACAGCGGCGCGTCCTTCAGCGAGGGCGACGGCGAGTCCAGCACATGGCTCCTGGGCGCCCCGGACGTCCTGCTCAACCCCGACGACCCCGCCCTGACCGAGACCGAGCGGCTCAACGAACAGGGACTGCGGGTGCTGCTCCTGGCCCGCGCCACCCGAGACCTGGACGACGCCCAGGTCAAGGACGGCGCCCGGCCCGCCGCCCTGGTCGTCCTGGAACAGCGGCTGCGCCCGGACGCCGCCGACACCCTGCGCTACTTCGCCGAGCAGAACGTCCACGCCAAGGTGATCTCCGGCGACAACGCGGTGTCCGTGGGCGCGGTGGCCGCGAAGCTCGGCATCGTCGGCGACGTCATGGACGCCCGCCGCCTTCCCCCGAACCAGGCCGAGATGGCGAAGTCGCTGGACAAGGGCACCGTGTTCGGGCGGGTCACGCCCCAGCAGAAGCGGGACATGGTGGGCGCGCTGCAGTCGGGCGGGCACACCGTGGCGATGACGGGCGACGGCGTCAACGACGTGCTCGCGCTCAAGGACGCCGACATCGGCGTCTCGATGGGTTCGGGCTCGGAGGCGACCCGGGCCGTGGCCCAGATCGTGCTGCTCGACAACAGCTTCGCGACGCTGCCGTCGGTGGTCGGCGAGGGCCGGCGGGTGATCGGCAACATCACCCGGGTCGCCACGCTGTTCCTGGTGAAGACGGTGTACTCGGTCCTGCTGGCCGTGCTGGTGGCGTGCTGGCAGGTGGAGTACCCCTTCCTGCCCAGGCATCTGACGCTGCTGTCCACCCTGACGATCGGCGTCCCGGCCTTCTTCCTGGCGCTGGCCCCCAACACGGAACGCGCGCAACCCCACTTCGTCCGGCGGGTGATGCGGTACTCCGTCCCCGGCGGGGTGGTGGCCGCGCTCGCCACCTTCGCCACGTACCTGATCGCCCGCCACTCCTACACGGGACCGGACGCCCTGGACGCGGAGACCAGCGCCGCCACGCTCGCCCTCTTCCTGATCACCCTCTGGGTGCTGGCGATCATCGCGCGCCCCTACACCTGGTGGCGGATCGCCCTGGTGGCCTCGATGGGCTCGGCGTTCCTGCTGGTCCTGCTCGTCCCCTCGCTGCAGCACTTCTTCGCGCTGAAGCTGGTCGGGGTGACGGTCCCGTGGATCGCGGTGGGCATCGCGGTGGCGGCGTCGGTCGTCCTGGAGTTCCTGTGGACCTGGGTCGACCGCCGTTTCCCCGCTTGACGCGAAGACGCGAAGACGCCAAGACGCAGTGCCTGGCCGGCACCGCGTCGGTCGCCTCCTTCTGCGGGGTTACCGCACGTCGACGTAGTCGCCCGTGGCGTTCACCGCCGGGGTCGTCGTGGTGCCCGCGAAGCTGAAGCGCCAGTAGCCGTCGTACTTCGCGGTGGTGGTGGCCTTCACGTTGCCGTACTTGTCCGAGCACACCGTCTTGGCGTAGGAGCCCTTGTAGAGGAACGGGCCGTTCTCGAAGTCGGCCGCGGTGACGTCCACGTCCGCGCCGTGCGTCAGGCGGTACGAGACCGGGACGGCGACGTGGTTGGTGGTGCCCACCTTGTGCGCCTTGCCGGTCTTGACGGTGGAGACGCTTACGTCCAGCGCGTAGGGCTGGCCGTCGGCGGCGGTGGCGGTGGCGGCCGTGGTGACGCCGAACGCCGTCCTGCCGGAGGCGGCGTGGGCCGTCTGGAGGACCTTCGCGGCGCCCGCGCCGAACGACGGCGCGGGGTCCGCGGCCTGGGCGGCCGGGACTGCGAGGGCGGTGAGGGCCAAGGCGCCGGTCACGACGGCGACAGAGGCACGAATGCGCATGTGTTTCCCCACGTTCGCAGGGGCACCCGGGGTGGCTCTGCGGCTTCCGGGGTGCCCGGCCTTGTCGGTGGAGTCCGCTGACTCCACCGACAAGGCCGGCGGCGAATGTGAACAGTTGCAGGGCGGTGTGGAGTTCTTTCGAAGGCGGGTTTGCGGCGCCCGGGGCTCAGTCGAACCAGCGGTCCCGGGCCAACTCCTCGGTGCGGGAAGGGTCTTCCAGCAGTGCGGCGACCTCGAAGCGGCGCGGCCACTGGCCCGCCGCCCAGGCCAGTCCCGCCGCGACGCCCTCCAGAGTGGCGGCGTGCAGGACGCCGTCCGACGTGAGGCGCCAGTCGATCTCCACGCCGTCGACGACGAGTTCCTCGTGTTCCACATACCACTCGGGGGTGGCGGGCCCGAGCAGGATCCGGACCGGCTCCGGTACGTCGTGCTCGGCGCCCTCGGAGGTCACCTCCCCCGTCACCGACTCGCTCAGCCGCCGCACCTGGAACAGTTCGGCGAGGTCGGCGGCCCGCGCGGGACACACCGGCAGCAGCGGAAGGCCCTCCGTGAAGGGCAGCAGGTCCGGCGAGTCGACGACCACGGCGCCGGCGGCGTCCACCACGGTCACCCGGCCGTCGACGACCGCGCGCAGTTCGTCCGGCAGGGTCACCTGTTCCGGGTCCAGCTCGGCCAGTGCTCCGTACAGGGCGTGGAGCTGAGCCGCCGAGACCTGCCGCTCCGGGTCGGCTAGCCGGTCCAGCAGCTCCGCGGCGCCGCCGGGCTCGTCGAGCAGGGCGGCCACGGACGTCCGCACCCCGAGGGCGTGCAGCACCTGCTCGTCGTCGAAGCCGGTGGCGTCGGCCTCGTCGTACAGGCCGTGCAGCAGCGGATCGCCGCCCGCGGCCCGCAGGCCTGCGGGCCGCCGGCCGTCGAGCACGGGATGGCCCCGCAGCCACCAGGCGGTGTAGGGCCGTACGACCTCGTGGGTGCCGTCCGGCAGCAGGATCCGCACGGGCTGGGTGAGCGCGTCCCGCAGCGGCGGCTGCGACAGGAGGGCGAGGGCACCCGGCCAGCGGTCGTCGTCGACGAGGTCCAGGTCGCGCACGGCGACGATCTCGGTCGCCACCGGTGGCACCGGTGTGTCGGGCAGCCGGTCGAGGACGTCCTCGCACCACACGTCGACGGCGTCGAGCAGCCCGGCGTCGTCGGGCTCGGCGAAGTCCGAGTCGCGCGGCTCCAGTTCGTCCGGGTCGAGGACGACGTCGGTGGCCCGCACCAGGGCGAAGTTCGCGAGTACACCGCAGGCGGCGAGCGGCTGTTCACCCCAGCGCTCGGCCAGGTCGCCGTCGACGAAGGCGAGTTCGCCCTCACGCATGACGCTCGCGAAGGGGGATGCGGGAAGGACGAGTTCACCGGCGGGCGCGAGTTCGCCGTCCTCGTCGGGCAGCGCGAGGGCGCCGAGCCACGGCTCGTCACCCGGTTCGAGCCCCGCCTCGCGGACGAGGGCGAGCACGGTGTCCGCCAGTTCCTCGGCGTCCAGGCCCTCCTGGTCCCAGCCGGGGCCCTCGTCCTCCAGCGAGGCGGCGACGGCGGCCCGCACCTGCGGGGTGGTCAGGACGGCGCGCGGGGTGGCCGGCAGGGCGCCGAGCTTCTCCAGGAGGGGGTGGGCGCCGTCGGCATGGGCGACCTTGAGCCCCAGCCGGGCCAGCGCCTCGGAGGTCACCGGCGGCCCGTCGAGGACCGGCAGCAGAACCTGCCGGGGCCCGATGGCCGTGCGCCCTCCCCCCGTGCCGAAAGCCTGGGAGGTGCCCCCAGCCAGCGGCACCGGCAGCCCGGACAGCCGGTCGGGATCGACCCCGGCCAGGCTGTCGTAGAGCCGCCACCACCAGCCGGGCTCCTTCTCCAGCCCTGCCAGCCGGTCGATCGCCTCCGTCAGCGGAACCCGGGCGACGCCCAGCGTCCTCAGTTCGGCGCGGCGTTCGAGGCCCGCCGGCAGCAGGCTGGGCAGCACCTCGGCGAGGACGCGCACGGTCTCCGCGCCGGCCCCCTCGACGATCTCCGCCTCCCTCGGGCGCAGCACCTCCGGCAGGCTCGCGTCGTCGCCGGCGTCGACCGCGGGCGGCAGGAAGGCGGTGCGCTGCAGCCGGTCGAGGACGGCCCGGCGCAGCGCGCCGTCCAGCTCGCCCCTGCCCAGCGGGCCGGGCACCAGGTCGATGATGCCGGGTGTCACCGGGCGCCAGGCGGCGAGGAGTTCGGCGTACGCGTCGGCCGCGCGCTCCACCAGGAAGCCGGTGAGCGGACCGGGGGCGATGCGGCGGCGGCTGGTGTCCAGCGGGAACGAGGCGATCAGCAGGGCGGGCACGCCGAGTTCCTCGTCGCTGGGGGTGGGGGCGTGCACGACCGGTGCGGTGCGCGGCCGGACCGGTGTGCCGTCGGCGTCGACGGGCACGGCCCAGGTGACGGACCAGTGGGGGCGCAGCCGCTCCTCGACCGGGCGGTCGGCGAGCAGGTCCGGGGTGAGGGGCCCGTGGTGGGAGACGGTGCGCCAGCGGGTGGTGCCGACGGGGGTCCCCCCGCTCGAGCGAAGCCGAGAGTGGGGGACAGAGTCCTCGACAACGGTGTCGGGGCCGTCGGTGCGGCGGCGCAGGGTGCGCGGCGGCTCCTCCCCGATCTCGACGACGACCTCCTCCAGGCCGGGCAGGGCCAGCAGCAGGGCGTCGTCGACGGCGCCCAGCAGCCGCTCGGCGAGGTCCCCGGCGGCGGCGTCGCGCAGCGGGAGGATGACGACGGTGTCGTACGGGTCCGGGGCGGTGCCCTCGGCGGCGAACGGCAACCGCAGCAGCGGTACGTGCCCGTCGCGGCGGCGGATCTCGTCGCCGAGGCCGGGGCTGTGCAGGGCGGTCTCGGCGGCAAGTTCTCGGGCCTCGGCCAGCGACCAGCGGACACCGCCGTGCCGGCCCACCACGGCGGGCTCGTCGCTGACGGCGAGGACGGCCGCGAAGCCGACACCGAAGCGTCCGACGGCGTGGGTGTGCTCGTGGGTGTCGCGCTTGGCGGAGGCCCGCAGGGTCGACAGCGACTCGACGCCCGCCGCGTCGAGCGGGGCGCCGGTGTTGGCGGCGACGAGCACGCCGTCGCGCAGGGTGAGCCGGAGCCGGCCAGGCACCTTCGCCCGGGCGGCCGCGTCGGCGGCGTTCTGCGCGAGCTCGACGACCAGCCGGTCGCGGTACCCGCCGAGGACGAGGTCCTCCTCGGCGTTGGCGTCCTCCCGGAACCGGGCCGGGCTGGTGGCCCAGGCGTCCAGCACGCCGCGCCGCAGCCGCGCCGTCCCGAACGGATCGCCCTCGGCCGCCGGCCGCACGAACTTGCTCACGGTTCACTCTCCCTCTCAGCGCTGCGGGACGAAGGTACCGTGCGCCGGGACGGCCACAGCGTGGGGAAGGCTCCGCCGGGAACCTCGATGACGAGCCGCCGCTACCACGCTCCCTACGAGTGACCCAGCTCCGCCGTCGCCTCGTCCGCCACCGGCGGCACCGAACCGGAGTCCGGGGAGGGCCGCAGCGGGAACGGCTCCACCCTCGTCTCGTCGATCACCGGCGGGGCGGGCCGCGGTGTCTTCGGCATCACCGCCGCCTCCGAGTGGCCGCCGCAGCCGTAGGCCAGGGAGACCATGCGGCCGTCCGCGGGAGAGAACTCGTTGGCGCACACCCCGAACGCCTGACCGAGGGAGCCCCCGATCGGCATCAGGAAGCCGCAGCTGACGCAGGACGCGGGCGCCGCCTGCGCCATCGGCGTCTTCGCCCCGTAGGCGTCCTCCCAGCGGTCGGCGGCCACATGCAGCCCGTAGCGGGACAGAACCCGGGCGCGGCGCATGCCCAGTTCCTCCGCCACCGCCGCGATCGAGCCGCGCGACGGCGCGAGCGGCAGGCTCGCCGGCACCCCGGCGGTCACCTCCGCGTCCTCCGCCTCGACGAGCTCCGCCATCTCGCCCGACACGGCGGCGTTCGGCGGCGGCTCCTCCTCGCCCGAGAAACCCAGCTCCAGGCGCAGATCCTCGGCGTCCGTCGGCAGCAGGTCGCCCGGTCCCATGTCCCCGGGGCGCAGCCGCTCGCTCCACGGCACCCACTCCGGCGCGAGCAGCGCGTCCGGGCCGGGCACGAGCACCGTCTCGTCGAGCGTGACCACCTTCGCCCGGGACGCCCGGGCGACGGTCACCGCCCAGCGCCAGCCCCGGTAGCCCAGCTCCTTGCACTCGAAGAAGTGCGTGACAACGCGGTCGCCCTCCGACACCATCCCGGCGTGCTCGCCGACGATGCCGGGCGCGGCCGCCTCCTCGGCGGCGGCGCGGGCGAGGTCGACGGCCTCGGCGCACAGGCGGTCGGGGGTGCGGCTTCGCGTTGTCGCTGCGCTCACAGGTATCGCTTCTCTCCTACGCCGTCACGGGTGCGCCCTGCTCGGCGGGGATGCGGACGGAGCGGACCGGGGGGCCGCGTCGACGTCCGCGCCCGATCGCGCTCGGGCACACCTACACATCCATTCTGCGGGATGGCTGTGAGGCGCGCGGCCGAGAACAACCGCCACGGCGCGCTACGCACGCTACCTTCTCCGGGCCCCGGGGCCCACACCGAGGCACTGGCTGCCCCGGATACCGGCGCGGCACCGCGGCGCCGGGCCGGTGTCGCGCGCGTACCCGGCCCGTCAGACGCCGTTGGCCGGTTCCGCGCCTTCCCCCGTCGGCCCCCCGTACGACACCACTCGGCCCCGTACGCGCGGTAACCGCACTGTCCCCGCCGTTCTCGGGGCACTATGGCGGGGTGGCAACCGCGAGGTCGCCCCATGGGACCGCCGGGATCGGCCGGGCCAAGGGGCGCAGCCGAAGTGGCGGCGGTCCGGGCCGGCTGGGCGGGTCCGTCCGCGCGGTCGGCCGTGCCCTGCGACTGCCCGTCACCGGTACGGCCCGCGGGATCCGCAGGGCCACGCACGCGCACGGCGCCGGCGAGTCCGGCCTCGGCAAGCTGATCGAACTGCACGCCGTGAACGGCGCCGGCGATGTGATGATCACCGTGGCCCTCGCCTCCACCGTCTTCTTCTCCGTGCCGACCGCCGAGGCCCGCGGCCGCGTTGCGCTCTACCTCGCGATCACCATGGCGCCGTTCGCGCTCCTCGCGCCGGTGATCGGCCCGCTCCTCGACCGCCTGCCGCACGGCCGCCGTGCCGCGATGGCCGGCGCCATGCTGGCCCGGGCCCTGCTCGCCCTGCTGCTGTCCGGCGCGGTCGCCACCGGCGGTCTGGAGCTGTATCCGGCCGCGCTCGGCGTCCTGGTCGCGTCCAAGGCGTACGGCGTCGTCCGCAGCGCCGTGGTGCCACGGCTCCTGCCGCCCCGCTTCTCGCTCGTGAAGGCCAACTCCCGGGTCACCCTCGGCGGGCTGCTCGCCACCGGGGTGGCCGCCCCCATCGGCGCCGGCCTGCACGCGATCGGGCCGAGCTGGCCGCTGTACGGCGCGTTCGTGCTCTTCGCCGTGGGCACGTTCCTGTCCTTCTCGCTGCCGCCGAAGGTCGACTCCGCCCGGGGCGAGGACACCGCGCTGCTCGCCTCGGACGCCGAGCACCTGCACGGTCCGCACCGCAGGACGGCCCTGCGGCGGCCCGGGCTGCGGACGGTCGGCCCCGCCGTGACGCACGCGCTGGCCGCCAACGCCGCGCTGCGCGGCCTGTCCGGTTTCCTGATCTTCTTCCTCGCCTTCCTGCTGCGGGAGCATCCGCTGGCGGGCGGGAGCGCGGCGGTCTCGCTGGGCATCGTGGGCGTCGCGGCGGGCGCGGGCAACGCGCTGGGCACGGCCGTCGGGGCCTGGCTGAGATCGCGCGCCCCCGAGGTGATCATCGTGACGGTCGTGGCGATCGTGCTGGGGGCGGCGATCACCGCCGCGGCCTTCTACGGTTTCTTCCTGGTGACGTGCCTGGCCGGGATCGCCGGGTTCGCGCAGGCGCTCGCCAAGCTGTCGCTGGACGCGCTGATCCAGCGGGACGTTCCGGAGCCGGTGCGGACCTCGGCGTTCGCACGGTCCGAGACGCTGCTGCAGATGGCGTGGGTGCTGGGCGGTGCGATCGGCATCGCCCTGCCTCTGAACGGGGTGCTGGGCCTGGCGGTGGGTGCCGCGATCGTGGCCTCGGGCTGGCTCACGACCATACGGGGCCTCCTGGCCTCGGCCCGCCGAGGCGGCGCACCCCACCCCCGGGTGGCCTGACCCGCCTCGGCGGCTGCCCGGCCCCTGTGACGTGCCGGCGCGCGGAACACCGGTGCCCAAACCGGCTGCGAACGGCCGGCGGCGGCCATAGACGGCCAGACCGCCCGCAAGCCACGGGACGCCGGCCACACGCGACCCCACCGGCCACGGAACGCCCAACCCGGCCACGAGCCACCGAACCCGGCCGCGGACGGCCCAGACCCATCACGGCACGCCGGACCCGGCCATCAGCAACCAGCACCGGCCCCACGCGACCCCACCGGCCACGAGCCACCAGGCCCCAGCCACAGACAGCCAGACCGCCCGCAAGCCACCGGACCCCGGCCACACGCGACCCCACCGGCCACGGAACGCCCAACCCGGCCACGAGCCACCGAACCCGGCCGCGGGTGATTCGGTCGGCGGCGAGCGGCCGGCCCGGGCATGGGGCGGCCGGCCGCGGGTGAGCCGGCCGCCCGCGCGGCACCTGATCGCACGAGTGCGCGGCACGTCGTGCACCCCACGTGGGGGGCCGGCTGAGGGTGCCCGATAGCCTTCGGCCATGACCGCACTGCGTTCCCGACGCGCCGTAGCCGCCCTCGGCGCCGTTTCCGCCGGACTTCTGCTGTTGTCCGCCTGTGAGAAGCCGACGCCGCTGGCGACCATCACGGTCGGCAGGAACTCGGTGAGCTCCGAGACCGACTGCTACAACGACGGCAAGAGGGTGCCGACCCCGCAGCTGGCGAAGTGCCTGAAGTCGAAGGACATCAAGTCGATCAAGGTCGATCCCGATGAGACGGTCCGCTTCGGCGTGGACCCGGAGATCGCGGACAAGGGCTGGACGATCCTGATGAACGGCCAGCCCCTGACCGACGCCAGCAAGAAGACCTACCGCACGATCCCGGGCAGCGTGTTCTTCAACGCGCAGTACGGGGCGAGCGGCAACTCCACCCTCGTGTCCGTCAAGGCGGGCGAGAACACGGTGACGGGCCTGTGGACCTTCAAGCTGGAGAAGGAGTCCTGACCACGCGGTCGCAAGCCCGGGGACGGATCCTGGTGGCCACCGCGGTGCCCGTGGAACGGGACGCGGTGGCCAGGGCGTTCACGACCCCGGCCACCGAGGTCCGCCTCCCCGGGGCGGTCGTGCACCGCACCGGCGCCCTCGATCTCGTCGCCGCCGGCGTGGGGCCCGCCCTCGCCGCCGCCTCCACCGCCTCCGTGCTCACCGCCGCCGCCCTCACGGGCGCCCCCTACCGCCTGGTCGTCTCCACGGGCATCGCGGGCGGCTTCGCGCCGGACGCGCCCGTCGGCGCGCTCGTCGTCGCCGACGACATCGTGGCCGCCGATCTCGGCGCCGAGACCGCGGAGGGTTTCCTGCCCGTCACCGAACTCGGTTTCGGGACCGTCAACCACGAGCCGCCCGCACCACTCGTACGGGAGATCGTCGCGGCGACCGGTGGACTCACCGGGGCCGTTCTCACCGTCTCCACCGTGACCGGCAGCGCCGAACGCGCCGCCGCGTTGCGCGCCCGGCATCCGCGCGCGCTCGCCGAGGCCATGGAGGGGTTCGGGGTCGCCGAGGCGGCCGCCGCGCACGGGGTCCCGGTCGTGGAGGTCCGTGCCGTCTCCAACCCCGTCGGCCCGCGCGACCGCGCCGCCTGGCGGATCGGGGACGCCCTCGCCACGCTCACCGAGGGCTTCGGGAAGCTCGCACCCCTGCTGGAGAGTTGGAAACAGACATGACCGCATCCGGTGAGCCCCTGCAGATCGCCTACTCTCCCTGCCCCAACGACACCTTCGTCTTCGACGCCTGGGCCCACGGCCGCATCCCGGGCGCGCCCGCGCTGGATGTCACCTTCGCCGACATCGACGTCACCAACGGCATGGCCGAGCGCGGCGAGTCCGACATCCTGAAGGTGTCGTACGCCGTCCTGCCCTACGTCCTCGACGAGTACGCACTGCTGCCGTGCGGCGGCGCGCTGGGCCGGGGCTGCGGCCCGCTGGTGCTCACCCGGGAGCCGGAGACCTCGCTGACCGGCCGGACGGTCGCCGTGCCGAGCGAGAAGTCGACGGCGTACCTGCTCTTCCGCCTCTGGGCCGCGGACACGGTGCCCGGCAGTGTCGGCGAGGTCGTCGTCATGCCGTTCCACGAGATCATGCCGGCCGTGCGGGACGGGAAGGTCGACGCGGGGCTCGTCATCCACGAGGCGCGGTTCACCTACCGCAACTACGGGCTGCACAAACTCGCCGACATGGGCGAGCACTGGGAGGGGACCACCGGCCTGCCGATTCCGCTGGGCGCGATCATCGCCAGGCGGTCGCTGGGCGCGGACACGCTGAAGTTGCTCGCCGAGTCCACCCGCGCCTCCGTACGGGCGGCCTGGGACGACCCCGGGGCGTCGCGCCCGTACGTCATGGAGCACGCGCAGGAGATGGACCCGGCGGTGGCGGACCAGCACATCGGGCTGTACGTCAACGAGTTCACGGCCGAGCTGGGCGAGGACGGCTACGCGGCGGTCCGTGGGCTGCTCACGCGCGCGGCAGCCGAGGGGCTGCTGCCGCCCCTCGGTCCGGACGCGCTCGTCTTCCCCTGACGACCGGGGTCAGACGTCCAGCTGGTCGGCGACCGCTCGCAGCAGGCCGGCGATCTTCTTGCCGGACGCCTTGTCGGGGTAGCGGCCCTTCTCCAGCATCGGAGTGATGTTCTCCAGGAGGGTCGTCAGGTCCTGGACGATGGATGCCAGTTCGTCCGGCTTCCTGCGCTGCGCGGCCGCGACCGAGGGTGTCGGCTCCAGGAGGGTGACCGACAGCGCCTGGTCGCCGCGCTGGCCGGCGACGACCCCGAACTCCACGCGCTGTCCCGGCTTGAGCGAGTCGACTCCGGCGGGGAGAACCGAGGAATGGACGAAGACGTCGCCGCCGTCGTCGCGGGAGAGAAAGCCGAAGCCCTTCTCGCTGTTGAACCACTTGACCTTGCCGGTAGGCACGTCCGTCCTCGTCCTCGTACTCGTCGGAAACTGCGTCTGCAAAGCGCCCGGGAAACCGCCCGGACAGAACTACAGCGGGCCGCGTGGACCCGCCGGTACCAAGGCTAATGGTCCGGGGGCCGGTGACAAGACGTCGCCGAGTTGTTCCTCGCGCTGGGAACTACCCTGGTCCGGTGCGTGACAAAACCCAAGCGAATTCCCCCGCGGCCGGCGACTGGCTGATCCGTGCCGGTGCGATCGTCTTCTTTGTCGGAGCGGCCGCCACTTTGGTCACCGTGGCCCCGCTGCTGCTCGGGACGAAGCCTTTCCCGTCGTACATGTTCGGGCTGAGCATGCTCATGGGGCTTGGCTTCCTGATGGCCGGGGCGGGGCTGCTCCAGTCGATCGCGGAGGGCCGCAGGCGGGCGCGCGCGCCCCGCTCACCGCAGACCCGCGCATAGCCGCCCGCCCCGGAGGCGTTGGCCTGTTCCCGACGGCGCCGGGGCGCCGCCCGCGGCGGCGTGCGCCCCGCCCTGGTTCTCACCGGGGGGCGTACGCCGTCAGCCAGGCGGGGAACTCGGTGAGGTCGCCGAGGACGATGTCCGCGCCCGCGGCCCGCAGTTCGCCGGCGTCGCAGGGGCCGGTGGCGACGGCGACGGAGTACGCCTCCGCGCTGCGTGCGCCGCGGACGTCACCGGTGTGGTCGCCGACGTACACCGCGGCGCCGTGCTCCCGCAGCGCCTCCGCCTTGCGCTCGGCCCACAGGTCGCCGATCACCGCGTCCGGTTCGATGCCCAGGTGTTCCAGGTGCAGCTTGGCGTTGGGCTCGTACTTCGCGGTCACGACGATCGCCCGCCCACCGGCCGCCCGCACCGCCGCGATCGCCTCCCGGGCGCCGGCCATGGCGGGCGTCGCGGCGATCGCGATGGTGGGGTACATCTCACGGTAGAGATCGGCCATCGCGTCGATCTCGCCCACCGGAAACCAGTGGACCAGTTCCTCGACCAACGGCGGCCCGAGCCGCGTGATGGCCAGGTCGGCGTCGATGTAGGTCCCCGTACGCGCGGAAAGCGCCTGGTAGCAGGCGTGGATACCGGGCCGGGAGTCGATCAGGGTCATGTCGAGGTCGAAGCCGACGGTGAGGGCGTGAGAGGTCATATGGGCCATTGTCCCCGTGGGGCGGGCGCCGGAGTCATCGTGGGGCAAAGGCCGGAATCATCGCCCGCGCCGCGAGCGCCACACCAGGTACAGGGCCGAGGCGAGGGCGGCGCCCCGGACCACCCACGGCCAGGTCTGGGTGATGGCGTCGTTCATATGGCCCTCGGCGATGGGTGCGCCCCAGCGGCCCTCCGTACGGCCCCAGAGCCAGACGATGCCCCCGGCCGCGACCACGCCGGGCAGGCCCATGACCGCCCACTTGGACTCGGCGGGACTCAGCCGGCGGGACGCCCACGCGATGAGCCAGCCGAGGCCGAGCGCGATCCAGCTGCCGAGGACGGCGCCGGCGACGAGGAGCCCCGCGGCCAGGAGCAGCAGCGGGTTGCCCCAACCGGTGAGGCGGGGCAGCCGGCGGCGCCGCGCGACGGTGGTCTCGTCGGCGGCCGCAGCGGCCTTTGCGGCCGGCTCCGGCTCCTCGCCGCCGGCCTTCGGCCTCGGCTTCGCCGTGCCGCCCGGCGGCGGCTTCAGCAGCTCGGGGATCTCCACACCCCCGACGAACCCCGGTACGGCGTCACCGAGCCCGAACCCTCCCCCGGGTCCCCCGCCCTCGACGCGCCACCAGTCGGGCCGGGTGGCGCTGTCGCCCAGCTCGTGCGCACCGGCCAGGTGGGGCGGGGAGGCGGCGTTCCCCGATGCGGCGGCCGGGCCGGGCTCGGCGACGCGGGGGCGGGGCACCACGCGCCGCAGGCCCTTGGGGCGGTCGTCCGGCTCGTCGGCACGCTGGAGGGGCACGGCGGCGGGGCGGCTCCCGGGGGCGGCGCCGCCGGCATCGGTGGCCGCGGCGGCGACCCGCTCGTCGGGGGTGCCGAGGCGGGACAGGATGCGGCGCACGGCGGCCGGACTGTCGACCGGGGACTTCGCCCGGCGCCGGTCGATCTCACCGCGCAGCTCGGACACGAGCCGCATGCGCGCGGCCGACGGCAGCTGCCGTTGCTGGGCCAGGTCCCCGACCCGGCTCAGATAGTCGAAGACCAGCTGGTCGCTCTCGATCCCCACGAAGTCCCCTCCGGGACGGGCACATTGGACACCCTGTGCGACGACGGTACCGCCTGCGGCTCCGCCGGAGCACCGCGACCACGCCGTGCCGCCCGGTCGCCGGCGCCGCCACGGGGCCCCTCGCCACCGGGGCCGCCGCGCCGCCCCGTACGGCATCGTGCCGACGCCGCGGGGGCTGCCCCTGCCGGGCACCCGCTACGGTTGAGCGGGTGACCCCCGAGGAGCGCTCGCGCAAGGACCCCCCGGCCACCGGCAGCGGCACCACCGCCCCCCGCTCGCTGGCCGAGTCCCTGCGCGCCCGGGACGACGCCTCCCTGGCCGTCCTCCTGCGCGCCCGTCCGGATCTCGTCGCCCCGGTACCCACCGACCTCACCCAGCTCGCGACCCGCGCCGCCACCCGTGCGAGCGTCGTCCGCGCGCTGGAACGCCTCGACACGTTCGCCCTGCAGACCGCGGAGGCGCTGGCGGTGGCCGCGGACCCGGCGTCGTACGACGAGCTCCTCGGTCTGATGGCCGGCGACGGCGGACACCGGGCCGGCACCTCGGCCGACGCCGTGCCGGGCACCTCGGCCGACGCCGTGATCGGCACCATGGCCGACACCGCGGCCGACACCGCAACCGACACCGCGGCCGGCACCACGGCCGGCACCTCCGCCGACACCGCCGGGCCCGTGGTCGCCGAGGCGCTCCCCCGCGCCCTGGCCACCCTCCGCGAGCAGGCCCTCGTCTGGGGCTCCGACGACCGCCTCCGGCTGGTCCGCACGGCCCGGGAACTGCTCTCCCCCTCCCCCCAGCGCCCCTCGCCCACCGGCCTCGGCCCCACCGTGGCGGAGGCCGCCGCCGCCATGTCACCCGGCCGCATCCAGGAGATCCTCACCGCCGCCGAGCTGCCGACCACCCATGACAGGGTGTCCGCCGTGACCTTGCTCACGGGCCTGTTCACCGACCGCGCCCGGATGGCCGCGCTCCTCGACACGGCACCCGCCGACTCCCTGGAGGTCCTGTCCCGGCTGGTGTGGGGCCCGCCGTACGGCCAGGTCACCGCAACCCCCGCGCCCCGGCTGCGCTGGCTCCTCGACCGGGGCCTGCTGCTGCCCACCGCCCCCGGCACGGTCGTCCTCCCCCGTGAGGTGGCCCTGCACCTGCGCGGGGGCCGCGCCCACCGCCGTCCCGAGCCGCTGCCGCCCGCCGTGGAGGCCGCCGCCACCCACCGTCCCCAGGTGGTGGACGCGACGGCGGCCGGGCAGGCGTACACCGCGCTCGCGACCGTCGAGGAGCTGCTGAAGGACTGGGACGAGGGCGGACCGCCGGTGCTGCGCGCGGGCGGCCTGAGCGTGCGCGATCTGAAGCGGGCGGCGGTGGCGCTCGACGTGTCCGAGCCCGTGGCCGCCTTCTGGGTCGAACTCGCCTACGCCGCCGGCCTGCTGGCGTCGGACGGCGAGGCCGACGAGCGGTACGCGGCGACCCCTGCGTACGACGAGTGGCGGGAGCTTCCCGCCGCCGAGCGCTGGAGCCGCCTGGCCACGGCGTGGCTCACGGCGACCCGCACCCCGGGCCTGGTCGGCGGCCGGGACGCGAAGGACCGCACGCTCTCCGCGCTCGGCCCCGGTCTGGACCGCTCGGCCGCGCCGGAGGTCCGCCACCGCGTCCTGACCCTGCTCGCCGGGCTGCCCGAGGGCACCGCCCCGGCCCCCGAGTCGGTGCCGGCCCGCCTGCGCTGGGAGCGTCCCCTGAGGGGGGCGCAGCCGACGGCGGACGACCTGCGCACCCGCCTGGCCCGGTGGACGCTGTCCGAGGCGGAGCTGCTGGGCGTCACGGGCCGCGGCGCCCTGTCGGCGCACGGCCGGGCCCTGCTCGGCGAGCACCCGGACCATCCGCCGGCCCCCGCCCAGCCCGTCTCCGGACCGCCGGCCCCCACCCAGCCGGCCTCCGGACCGCCGACCCCCGGTGCCACCCCCACGCGCCCCGGCGCCACCCCCACGGGCCCCGGCGACAAGCTCCCCGTCCACCGGCAGTACCACCGCCCGGTCCTGCGCGAGCCGCTCACCGCGCCCGAGCGGGCGGCGGCCGCCGCCCGTGCCGCGCGGCTGCTGGCCCCGCTGCTCCCCGAACCGCTGGACCACGTCCTGCTCCAGGCGGACCTGACGGCGGTGGCGCCCGGCCCGCTGCAGCGGCCGCTGGCGGACATGCTGGGTGTGCTCGCGGACGTCGAGTCGAAGGGCGGCGCGACCGTCTACCGCTTCACGCCCGCCACCGTGCGCCGCGCCCTGGACGCGGGCCGTACCGCGTCCGACCTGCACGCGTTCCTCGCCACCCACTCCCGCACCCCGGTCCCGCAGCCGCTCACGTACCTGATCGACGACGTGGCCCGCAGACACGGCCATCTGCGCGTGGGGGCGGCCTCGGCGTACGTGCGCTGCGACGACGACGCCCTGCTGAACGAGATCGTCGCGGACAAGCGCGCGGCCGCCCTGCGGCTGCGGCGCCTGGCCCCGACGGTGCTGGCCGCCAAGGCCGACCCGGCGACGCTCCTGGACGGCCTGCGTGCGATGGGCTTCGCCCCGGCCGCGGAGTCGGCGGAGGGGGATGTCCTGATCACCCGCGCCCACGCCCACCGCACCCCGCCCCGCACCCCGCCGGAGCCGGTCCCGGACGGCCCCCCGGTCCCCGACGCCACACTCCTGACGGCGGCGCTCCGCGCCATCCGTGCCGGCGACCTGGCCTCCACGGCTCCCCGCAAACCCGCCGGCGCCCCCACCGCGGGCGGCGAGCTGCCGCGCACCACGTCCGCCGAGACCCTCGCCACCATGCAGGCCGCCGTCCTGACCGGCGAATCCCTCTGGATCGGCTACGTCAACGCCGAGGGCGCCGCCACCCAGCGCCTGATCGCCCCCGTCCGGGTGGAGGGCGGCTTCGTCACCGCGTACGACCACACGGCGGACGAGGTCCGCACGTACCCGCTGCACAGGGTCACGGGGGTGGCCGAGCTCGCGGACGACCAGCTGTGATCGTTCCCGTATGAGGCACACTGGACGTTTGGCCGCCCGGATCGGCCGTACGGAAAGGGTGTCCGCGTGAATGGTCCGCTCATCGTCCAGTCCGACAAGACTCTGCTCCTGGAAGTCGATCACGAGCAGGCCGACGACTGCCGTCGGGCCATCGCGCCGTTCGCCGAACTGGAACGGGCGCCCGAGCACATCCACACCTACCGGGTGACCCCGCTCGGCCTGTGGAACGCGCGAGCGGCGGGGCACGACGCCGAGCAGGTCGTGGACGCGCTCGTGCAGTACAGCCGCTACCCGGTGCCGCACGCGCTGCTCGTCGACATCGCCGAGACCATGGACCGGTACGGACGGCTGACCCTCACCAAGCACCCGGCCCACGGACTGGTGCTGTCGAGCACCGACCGGCCCGTCCTCGAAGAGGTGCTGCGCTCCAAGCGGATCACACCGCTGGTCGGGGCGCGGATCGACCAGGACACCGTCGCCGTGCATCCGTCGGAGCGCGGGCAGATCAAGCAGGTGCTGCTCAAGCTGGGCTGGCCCGCCGAGGACCTCGCCGGGTACGTGGACGGCGAGGCGCACCCCATCGAGCTGCGCGAGGACGGGTGGGCCCTGCGGGCCTACCAGAAGCAGGCCGTGGAGAACTTCTGGCACGGCGGCAGCGGCGTCGTCGTCCTGCCCTGCGGGGCCGGCAAGACCCTCGTCGGCGCCGGATCCATGGCCCAGGCCAAGGCCACCACCCTGATCCTCGTCACGAACACCGTCTCCGCCCGGCAGTGGAAGCACGAGCTGGTGCGGCGGACCTCCCTGACCGAGGACGAGATCGGCGAGTACTCCGGTACGCGCAAGGAGATCCGGCCCGTCACCATCGCCACGTACCAGGTGCTCACCACCAAGCGGAAGGGTGTCTACCCGCACCTGGAACTGTTCGACTCCCGCGACTGGGGCCTCATCGTCTACGACGAGGTGCACCTGCTGCCCGCGCCCGTCTTCAAGTTCACGGCGGACCTGCAGGCGCGCCGGCGGCTCGGCCTGACCGCCACCCTCGTGCGGGAGGACGGGCGCGAGTCGGACGTGTTCTCCCTCATCGGGCCCAAGCGGTTCGACGCGCCCTGGAAGGAGATCGAGGCCCAGGGGTACATCGCGCCCGCCGACTGCGTGGAGGTGCGGGTGAACCTCACCGAGTCCGAGCGGCTCGCGTACGCCACCGCCGAGGCCGAGGAGAAGTACCGGTTCTGTGCCACCACGGACACCAAGCGGAAGGTGACCGAGGCCCTGGTGCGGCGCTTCGCCGGGCAGCAGATCCTCGTCATCGGGCAGTACATCGACCAGCTGGACGAGCTGGGTGAGCACCTGGGCGCGCCCGTCATCAAGGGCGAGACCTCCAACGCCCAGCGCGAGAAACTCTTCGACGCCTTCCGCGAGGGCGAGATCAGCGTGCTCGTCGTCTCCAAGGTGGCGAACTTCTCCATCGACCTGCCGGAGGCGACGGTCGCCATCCAGGTGTCGGGGACGTTCGGTTCGCGCCAGGAGGAGGCGCAGCGGCTGGGACGGGTGCTGCGGCCCAAGGCAGACGGCCATCAGGCCCACTTCTACTCGGTCGTGGCGCGCGACACCATCGACCAGGACTTCGCGGCGCACCGCCAGCGCTTCCTGGCGGAGCAGGGGTACGCCTACCGGATCGTGGACGCGGACGAGCTGCTGGCCGGGAACTGAGGAGAGGCCGGAGGCCGGGGTCAGTCGAGCTGCCGGCGGCGGACGCCGGCCTCCTCGCCGTACTCGCCGAGGAGGACGACGTCGACCGCGGCGCCCACGAACACCTTGAGGGCGTGCAGGACGTCGCCGAGGCGGTGGCGGTGGTGGCCGCTGTCGATGGCGGTCGCGCCGGGCGGCGGACCGTGCCGTGAGGGGACCGGGGAGAAGGCTGCTGCACTCATGTGTCCATGGTGGAACCGGGCACCCCGAATGGCGTCGGACCAAGGGTGTAACCTGCGCCGCCGTCCCGTACCCCTGCGGTCCGTCCCGCGTAGTACTCCAGAGGGAGCGCGTCCCCTAGGGCGAGCGGGGTGAGACCCCCGAGGCACCGCGGTCCGCGCGCCGGACAGGCAGGCGGGCGCGCCGGAAAACCGTTGGCCCGCTCATCCGGCCGTCACCTACAATCCCCTCTCTTGCCCGCCTCCCTTCACGGAGAGCCGCTGTCCGGACGGAAACCGGACGGCAGAACCGCCACCTGTCACCGCACCGGCCGGCCGGTGCGCCCTCGCGCGCCGGCCGGCCCGCTGCCACGCCCCGGAGGCACCTTTCCGTGTCCATCCCGTCAGCCCCGTCCGCCCCCGACCCAGCCCCCGGCCCTGTTCCTGATCCCACCCCGGATCCCGTCTCCGGCCCCTCCGGCACCGGCCCCCTCGCCCGCGAGCGCTCCCACCTCGCCGCTTCCCGGGCCGCGCTGCGCGCCATGCGCGAGGACGTGGAGAACCTCGACATCCGCGACGTCACCGCGAACTGGGTCAACGCCGAGGTCCTCGCCCGCCAGATCGACGAGCGCATCAAGGCCCTCGCCGACCTCAGCCACACCCCGCTGTTCTTCGGCCGCCTCGACTACCTCCACGCACCCGGCGCCGACCGGGCCGAGGGCGCCGGAGGAGAGAGGTTCTACATCGGCCGCCGGCACGTCCACGACGCCGACGGCGATCCGATGGTGATCGACTGGCGCGCGCCCGTCTCGCAGCCGTTCTACCGGGCCTCGAAGAAGGACCCGATGGACATCGCACTGCGCCGCCGCTTCGGCTACACCGGCGGCGACCTGACCGCGTACGAGGACGAACACCTCTCCGACCCCGCCGAGGCCGCCACCACCAGCAGGCTGCTCCAGCAGGAGATCGAGCGGCCGCGTGTCGGCCCGATGCGCGACATCGTGGCCACCATCCAGCCCGAGCAGGACGAGATCGTGCGCAGCGGACTGTCCGGCACGGTCTGCGTCCAGGGAGGCCCGGGAACGGGGAAGACCGCCGTCGGCCTGCACCGCGTCGCCTATCTCCTCTACGCCCACCGCGAGCGGCTCGCCCGCACCGGCACCCTGGTCATCGGGCCGAACCGGTCCTTCCTGCACTACATCGAGCAGGTGCTGCCCGCGCTCGGCGAGCTGGAGGTCCGGCAGTCGACGGTCGACGACCTCGTCGCGCACGTCGAGGTGCGCGGGACGGACGCCGCGGCCGCCGCGGTCGTCAAGGGCGACGCGCGCATGGCGGAGGTGCTGCGCAGGGCCGTCCGCGCGCAGGTGACGATGCCCGCCGAGCCCGTCGTGGTGGTGCGCGGCTCCCGGCGCTGGCGGGTGCCCGCGTACGAACTCGAGGAGATCGTCCGGGAGTTGCTGGAGCGGGACATGCGCTACGGCGCCGCCCGGGAGGCCCTGCCGCAGCGGATCGCGCACGCCGTGCTGGTCCAGATGGAGCGGGCCGGGGAGGCGCCGGACGACCGCGTGCAGGACGCCGTCGCCCGCAACCCGGCCGTGAAGGCGGCGGTCAAGGCGATCTGGCCGCCCGTGGACCCCGCCAGGCTCGTCCTGCGGTTGCTCACCGACGCCGGCTTCCTGGCCGCGCACGCGGACGGGATCCTCGACGCGGACGAGCAGAAGGAGATCCTCTGGGCGAAGCCGGTGCGGTCCGTGAAGTCCGCGAGGTGGTCGCCGGCGGACGCCGTGCTGATCGACGAGGCCGCCGACCTCGTCCAGCGCACCCACTCGCTCGGGCATGTCGTGCTGGACGAGGCGCAGGACCTCTCTCCGATGCAGTACCGGGCCGTCGGCCGGCGCTGCACGACCGGTTCGGCGACCGTGCTCGGCGATCTCGCGCAGGGCACCACGCCCTGGGCGACGCGCAGTTGGCAGGATGCGCTCGCCCACCTCGGGAAGTCCGGGGCGGCTGTCGAGGAACTGACGGCCGGTTTCCGGGTGCCCACGGAGGTGATCACGTACGCCTCCCGGCTGCTGCCGCACATCGCGCCGGACCTGACGCCGGTGGCGTCGGTGCGCGAGAACCCGGGCTTCTTCGACGTGCGCGCGGTCACCGGCACCGCCCAGGTGGTGGCGGCCTGCGCGGAGTTGCTGCGCCACGAGGGCTCGACCGGTCTGATCGCCGCCGACGCCCGCGTCACCGCACTCGCCGAGGCGCTCACCGCGGCGGGCATCGGCTACCTGGGCCCCGGCGAGGAGACGACGCACGAGACCCGGCTGACGCTGGTCCCGGCCTCGCTCGCCAAGGGCCTGGAGTACGACTACGTGGTCCTGGACGAGCCGCAGGCCGTCGTCGACGGCGAACCGGACGAGCGCACCGGGCTGCGCCGTCTGTACGTGGCCCTGACCCGGGCGGTCTCGGGCCTGATCGTGACGCACGCGGCACCGCTGCCGCCCCAGCTCGGGTGACGGCACGGCCCCCGGCACGGGGGCGCCGGAGGCCGGGGCGTAGGGCTCGTGCCGGGGCCGGCCGCTCTGCCTGGCGTCAGACCGAGTGCGGCGGCCGCCCGTCGACGGCCCTGCGCCACTCCCGCACCGCCTCCGCCGAGACCGGTGCGCTCCAGCCTCCCGGGCGGGCCGCGCCGCCGATGTGGAAGGCGTCGACGCCCGCCGCGAGCAGCCGCGGGACATGGTCGAGGCGCAGGCCGCCGCCGACCAGCAGCCGCTGGGTGTGGCCCGGCTCGCCGCGCCTGGCCGCCTCGGCGAGGAGCGTGGGCATGCCGTCGTCCACGCCGGCCGGGGAGCCCGCCGTGAGATAGGCGTCCAGGCCCGGCAGTCCGGCGAGTTGCTTGCGCAGCCGGGCGCGGTCGGCGGAGTGGTCGATCGCACGGTGGAAGGTCCAGCGGCACCCGTCCAGCTCCGCGGCCAGCCGCTCCAGCGCGTCGAGGTCGGGCCCGCCGTCCCGGCCGAGGAACCCGAGCACGAACTCGTCGGCACCGGCGGCGCGCAGCCCGTGCGCGGCGCACAGCAGCGGCTCGACGTCACCGGCCGCGAAGCCGTCCCGGAGACGGAGCATCACGCGCAGCGCGATGTCGACGGCGGCGCGGATCCCGGCGAAGGTGCGCAGCGGCGGGGTGAGCCCGTCGGCGGCCATGTCGGTGACCAGCTCTAGGCGGTCCGCGCCTCCGGCCTGGGCGGCGACCGCGTCCTCGACCTCGAGGGCGATCACCTCCAGGACTGCACGCGTGCTCATAGGACCCCTTCCGTCGTGTTCCCTGGAGCGGCTATAGGTCTAGTCCAATCTCAGGGTACGACGGCGGAGGTGGTCAGCCGAAGTTGTTCGGCTCCTCCTCCCCCGCTCCGGCCAGTTCACAGCGCGCCCCCGCCAGCGGGCGGCCGGGCAGATCCGGGTCCCGTACGTCGTCGTGCAGGTCTGCGGTCGTCATGGGACCGCGCTGAAGACCCCGGCCGCACCCGCGGGAGAATGGGTGCATGGCCGATCTCGACGCGTTGCGCGCCCGCTGGGCAAGCGCCCTGCAAGGAGCCCGGGGACCGGGCGGTGGCCCCGACCCGGCCCCGTACGCCGACAATCTGCTCGCGCGCTGGCAGGAGCCGCAGCGCCACTACCACACGCTCACGCACCTCACGGCGGTCCTCGACCACGTCGACGCGCTGCAGGCGTACGCCGACGACCCGGACGTGGTCCGCCTGGCCGCCTGGTTCCACGACGCCGTCTACCTCCCGGACCGCTTGGAGAACGAGGAGCGCTCCGCCCGGCTCGCCGAACGCGCCCTGCCCGAGGCCGGCGTCTCCCGCGCCAGGACGGCCGAGGCCGCCCGCCTGGTCCGGCTCACCGTCGGCCACGACCCGGCGGCCGACGACCGCAACGGCCAGGTCCTGTGCGACGCCGACCTCGCGATCCTCGCCGCGCCCCCGTCCGCCTACGCCGCCTACGCCGCCGGCGTCCGCGAGGAGTACGGCTTCGTCCCCAACGATGCCTTCCACGAGGGGCGTTCCGCGGTGCTGCGCCAACTGCTCGCCCTGCCAAGGCTGTTCCACACACCGCAGGGGCAGGCCGAGTGGGAGGCCACGGCCCGGTACAACATCGCCTCCGAGCTGGAAATGCTGTCGAACTGAGGACCGGACACGCCTACCCTGCACCACATGCGGACCATGGGCGGGGAACGGGTGACGGAGGCCGTCGCGGGAGCCGTGGCGGCGCTGCGGGCGGGTGTGGATCGGGACTGGGGTGTCAGGGCGGGGCGTGTGGAGTGGAGCTGCCGCCGCACCGCCGAGCACGTGGCGAGCGATCTCATCGCCTACGCCGGCCAGTTGGCGGGGCGCGCCCAGGACGACTACGTGCCCTTCGAGATCACGCTTGAGGACGGCACCGGCACCGTGGGCGCACTGCAGGTGATCGAGACGACGGGGGCGATGCTCGCCGCCGCCGTCGCCACCACGCCCCACGAGGTGCGCGCCTTCCACCCGTACCCCTTCCGCAGCGCGAACCGTGAGGGGTTCGCCGCGATGGGCGTCGCCGAGGTGCTCCTGCACACCCACGACATCGCCGAGGGCCTGGGCCTGGCGTACGAGCCGCCGGCCGAGCTGTGCGAGGACGTCCTGACCCGGCTCTTCCCTCACGTGCGGCCCGGCCCCGAACCCTGGCCCACGCTCCTGTGGGCCACGGGCCGCGGCGACCTGCCCGGGCGCGCCCCCGTCACCGAGTGGCGCTGGCACAACAACCTGGTGATCCCCGCCGGGCGCGTCACCCTCCAAGGCCTCACGCCCGCGGCCGCCGCCGATCTCAGGGCCGGCGGCACCGGCGGCTTCGAGTGGATCGACGGCGGTCCCTTCGACACCACGCGCGATGCCGCCGGGATCGTCCTCAAGGCGTACGAGACGGGGGTGCACCGGCCCGAGTGGGGCGTGTTCGTACTCGTACGGTCCGAGGACGGCCGCGCCGTAGGGAGCATGGGGTTCCACGGCACCCCGGACGACGAAGGGCGCGCGGAGGTCGGATACGACCTGGTGGAGGCCGCTCGCGGTCACGGCTACGCGACCGAAGCACTGCGCGCGCTGGCGGCCTGGGCACTGGCCAGGGACGACGTCGAGCGGCTGCTGGCGGTCACCGACCGCGACAACACCCTGTCGCAGGGCGTGCTGGAGCGGGCGGGATTCACACGGGCGGAATTCACACAGGCGGAATTCACACGGGCGGGCGAGAACGCGGGGACGTACAAGGGGGAGACCCACGCATACATACGGCAGCGCTGACCCCGCTCTCGCGCCCCGCGGCCCGCGCAGACCGGAGGCGCGCGGCAGCCGCACCACCTCGCGGCCCCGGAGGGCCGACGCAGATCGTCACGAGGACGTCATACCGCCGGTCGCCCTCCCCAGCGACCCGACGGCCGCGACCTTCACGCCCACCTTGTGACACACCCAGTGCGGGTCCGGGCCCAGCTCGGGCTCCACGTCAAGCGCATGCGGGTCGCCGGAAGGGCAGACAGGACACAGCGGCCAGCGTCCGTAGCGCTCCAGCAGGGCGTCCTGGACGTCCTGGGCGACCAGCCCGGCCACATAGACCGCGCCCTCCGGCCACTGCTCGACCCACCAGCGCCGCTGCACGACGGAGTCCTCGACCAGCGAGACGACGTCGGCCTCGGCGACCTCGCCCGCGATCAGATCGGCGAGCACCAGGGCGCGGGCCGAGTGCAGCGCCTGTTCGAGCGGACTGATGGGCTCCATGCACCCATTGTGCGCACTCTTGACCATACGTCCGAACGGAAAATATCTTTCATCATGTGACCCAGGATGTGAAGGAAACTTTCGCGAGGCCGACGGGGCCCACCGCGCCTCCCGCGCCCGCCGCGCTCGCCGCCAAGGTGCGCACCCTCGCACCCTCCATGACCCGGTCCATGCAGCGCGTCGCCGAGGCCGTGGCCGGCGACCCGGCCGGATGCGCGGCCCTCACCGTCACCGGGCTGGCCGAGCTGACCGGGACCAGCGAGGCCACCGTCGTCCGCACGGCCCGTCTCCTCGGCTACCCCGGCTACCGGGACCTGCGTCTCGCCCTCGCGGGCCTCGCCGCCCAGCAGCAGTCGGGCCGCGCCCCGTCCGTCACCGCCGACATCGCCGTCGACGACCCGATCGCGGACGTCGTCGCCAAGCTCGCCTACGACGAGCAGCAGACCCTCGCCGACACGGCGGCCGGACTGGACACCGTGCAGCTCGGCGCCGCCGTCTCCGCACTCGCCGCCGCCCGCCGCACCGACGTGTACGGCATCGGGGCATCCGGGCTCGTCGCCCAGGATCTCGTGCAGAAGTTGCTGCGCATAGGGCTCATAGCCCACGCGCCCGGCGACCCGCACCTCGCCGTGACCAACGCCGTTCAGCTGCGCGCCAAGGACGTGGCCATAGCGATCACACACTCCGGCTCCACCGGCGACGTCATCGAACCGCTGCGCGTCGCCTTCGAGCACGGCGCGACCACCGTCGCGATCACCGGCCGCCCGGACGGGCCCGTCACCCAGTACGCCGACCACGTGCTCACCACCTCCACGGCACGCGAGAGCGAGCTGCGACCGGCCGCCATGTCCTCCCGCACGAGCCAGCTCCTCGTCGTGGACTGCCTGTTCATCGGCGTGGCCCAGCGGACCTACGAGACCGCCGCGCCCGCCCTGTCCGCCTCGTACGAGGCCCTGGCGCACCGCCACCGCCCGCGCGGAACACGGCGCTAGCCCCTCCCGTCCTCCACCCCGAGCAGTGCCGCACCGAAGAAAGCCGCCTTCGATGACCTCCACGTCCGACCCCCGCGACCTCCGCGCCCAGTTGGAGACGCTGACCACCGAGGCGTTCCGCCCGGAACTGTCCGACATCGACCGGCTCCCCACACTGGAGATCGCCCGGCTCATGAACGGCGAGGACGCGACCGTGCCGGCTGCGGTCGCCGCACGGCTCCCGCAGATCGCGGCCGCCATCGACGCCGTCGCGGAACGGATGGCCCGGGGCGGCCGGCTCGTCTACGCCGGCGCGGGCACCGCCGGGCGGCTCGGTGTCCTCGACGCGTCCGAGTGCCCCCCGACCTTCAGCACCGACCCCTCCCGGGTCGTGGGCCTGATCGCGGGCGGCCCCGACGCGATGGTCACATCGGTCGAGGGCGCGGAGGACTCCGGAGAACTGGCGGCGCGGGACCTCGACGCCCTGGACCTGACGGCCCACGACACGGTGGTCGGCGTCTCCGCCTCGGGCCGCACACCGTACGCGGTCGGCGCGGTGGAGCACGCCCGGGCGCACGGCGCCCTCACGGTCGGCCTGTCCTGCAACGCGGACAGCGCCCTGGCGGCGGCCGCCGACCACGGCATCGAGATCGTCGTCGGCCCCGAACTGCTGACCGGATCCACCCGGCTGAAGGCGGGCACCGCGCAGAAGCTGGTCCTCAACATGCTCTCGACGATCACGATGATCCGCCTGGGCAAGACGTACGGGAACCTGATGGTCGACGTCCGTGCCTCCAACGACAAGCTGCGCGCCCGCTCCCACCGCATCGTCGCCCTGGCCACGGGCGCGACGGACGGGGAGATCGAGGACGCCCTCGCGGCCACGGACGGCGAGGTCAAGAACGCGATCCTGACGATCCTGGCGGGCGTGGACGGCCCGTCGGCGGCACTGCTGCTCGCGGAGAGCCGGGGGCGCCTGCGCGTGGCGCTGGAGCAGGCGGGGGACTGAGGGCCGGAGGCGGTGACAGCCGGGGCACGCCCGCGAACGGGTGACTGACGCCGGGGATCGACGACCGCCCGACGGCTGACCGGCGGGCCGCAGGCGGCGGGCGGCGAGCGGCGGGCGGCGGGCGACGACGGCCCGCTGACCGGTGGACCTCCTTCCGGAGGAGACCGACCGCGGCCTGCGCGCGGCTCCCACGACGGCGGCCCACCGGGCCGCACGCTCGTCAGGTGACCGGTACCCCACACGCTGCCACCGCCGCCGCGCTCCTCCCCCTGGTCGGCGGCCCCGCGAACGTCACCGCCGTCGCCCACTGCATGACCCGCCTCCGGCTGGGCCTGGCCGACCGCTCCCTGGTGGACGAGCACGGCCTGCGGGCGGTGCCCGCCGTACTGGGAGTCGTGGACGACGACACGTACCAGATCGTGCTCGGGCCCGGGACGGCCGCACGGGTCGCCGCCGAGTTCGAGACGCTCCTGCGCCCCAGGGCGGCCGAACTGGCCGCCCGCGGCGCCGAGCTGAGGGAGGCGCGGCGACGGAGCAACGCCACCCCGGGCAGACTGCTGCTGCGCCGCGTGGCGAACGTCTTCGTCCCGCTGATCCCGGCCCTCGTCGGCTGCGGCGTCATCGCGGGCGCGGCCGGCCTGCTGCAGAACCTGCGCCTGCTGCCGTCCCTCACCCCTGCGCTCGCCGCCCTCTCCTCCGGCTTCATGGCCCTGATCGCGGTCTTCGTGGGCCACAACACGGCGAAGGAGTTCGGCGGCACCCCGGTGCTGGGCGGCTCGGTGGCGGCGGTCGTGGTGTACCCGGGCGTCGCGAAGGTCACGGTGTTCGGGGAGCCGCTGTCCCCCGGCCAGGGCGGGGTCCTGGGCGCCCTGGCGGCGGCGCTCCTGGCGACGTACATCGAGAAGTGGTGCCGCACCTGGGTGCCGGGAACCCTGGACGTCCTGGTGACGCCCACGCTGACGGTCCTCGTCCCCGGCCTGCTGACGCTGTACGTCCTGATGTACGCGGCAGGTGCGGCCGCCACCGCGATCGGTGCGGCGGCCACCTGGCTGCTGTCCACGACGGGCGCGTTCGCGGGCCTGGTCCTGGGCGGCCTCTTCCTGCCCCTGGTGATGCTCGGGCTGCACCAGGCCCTGATCCCCCTCCACACCACCCTCATCGAGCAACAGGGCTCCACGGTGCTGCTGCCCGTCCTGGCGATGGCGGGCGCGGGCCAGGTGGGCGCCGCCCTGGCGGTCTACGTCCGCCTCCGCCACGACACCTCGATCCGCACGACGATCAGATCCGCACTCCCGGCGGGTCTGCTGGGCGTCGGCGAACCACTGATCTACGGTGTCTCCCTCCCGCTCGGCCGCCCGTTCCTGACGGCCTGCGCGGGCGGCGCGGCGGGCGGCGCGTTCGTCGGCTGCTTCGCGATGCTCGGCGACAAGGTCGGGGCAACGGCGATCGGGCCGTCGGGCTGGGCCCTGTTCCCACTGCTGACGGGCACGGGCGGCCTGCCCCTGACGGCGGCGATCTACGCGGGCGGCCTGCTGACGGGCTACCTGGTGGGCTTCGCAGCGACGTACTTCTTCGGCTTCGGAGGGGGAACGGCGCCGGGGGCGGCCTTGGCGGCGGCAACCAAAACGGCCCCGGGAGCGGGGCCGGGAGCGGGAACCGCGGCCGAGGTGGCCACGGCTCCCGTCTCCGATTCCTCACCCGGGAGGCGATGAGCGGCCGCTCACCAGGGGCGGCGGTCCCGGTTCATCCGCCGCACCCGTTGCCGCAGCACCTCACGCGGCGGCGCGGGCCCCACCGGCTCCGGCTCCGATCCGGGCCGTCCCGTGCCATGGAACGGGACGGGGCCCCACGCCTGGGGGAGCTGCCGTCGCGGCGACCGGCTCGCGGCCACAGCGGGCCTGCGGCCGTTCCACCACCCGGGGTACTGTGTCCGCGCCGTCGTCCGAGCCGTTCGCGCCTCGCCCGGAAGTCACCCGCTCGTCGCGGGGACGCAACGCCTTCGACGCAACGCCTTCGACGCAACGGATACGACCGCTGATCAGTTCGTCTGCCCCGCCGGTCGGCTCCTGCGCCCCGCCAGCCCTCCCGCACCCGGCGGTACGGAGGTTCTACGCCCTGGCCCCGGACACCTCCGCGGCCTGCCCGCCGGGGCCGCCGGAGGCGGGTGCCGGCTCCGTGTCGGCCGGGCGGCGGCGCGGGATGAAGGCGGCGACGGCGAAGCCGAGGAGAGAGGCGACGACCCCGGTGATCAGGACGGTGCGGAAGGCGTCCTCGGAGGGCAGGGTGACGGGGCCGAGGGACATGGTCATATGGGCCAGGACGACACCGGCGACGGCGCTGGCGACGGACGTTCCGATGGACCGCATCAGGGTGTTGAGACTGTTGGCGGCGCCCGTCTCGGACGCAGGCACGGCGCCCATGATGAGCGCGGGCATGGAGCCGTAGGTGAAGCCGATGCCGGCGCCGATGACGCAGGAGACCAGCACGAAGTGCCACACCTGGTCCATGAGGGCGATGTTCAGGGCGTAGCCGGAGGCGACGATCAGGGCGCCGATCATCAGGGTCACCTTGGGGCCCCTGGCCCGTGACACGAGCGCGGACACCGGGGCCAGGGCCATCATCACCAGGCCGGACGGCGCCATGGCCAGGCCGGCGGTGAGCATCGACTTGCCCAGGCCGTAGCCGGTCTGCTCGGGCATCTGCAGGACCTGCGGGATGACCAGGGACATCGCGAACATGGCGAAGCCGATCGCCACCGAGGCGAGGTTGGTGACGAGCACCTGGCGGCGGGCGGTGGTGCGCAGGTCCACCAGGGGCTCGTTGACGCGCAGTTCGTAGAAGCCCCACGCCGAGAGGACCACGACGGCCGCCGCGAACAGGCCGAGGGTGGTGTCGCTTGCCCAGCCCCAGTCGGCGCCCTTGGAGATCGCCAGCAGCAGGCAGATCAGTCCGGCCGCCATGCCGACGGCGCCGGGCAGGTCGAAGCGCCCTCCGGTGCGCACCGAGGACTCGGGCACGAGGACGAGGACGAGGACGGCGGCCACTACGCCGAGTACGGCGGAGGTCCAGAACAGCACGTGCCAGTCGAAGGTGTCGGCGATGGCCGCGGCAGTGGGCAGGCCGAGGGCGCCGCCGACGCCGAGGGAGGCGCTGATCATCGCGGTGGCGGAGCCGAGCCGTTCGGCGGGCAGCTCGTCGCGCAGGATGGCGATGCCGAGCGGAATGACACCGGAGGACAGGCCCTGCAGCGCCCGTCCGACGATCATCGGGGTCAGGGAGTCGCTGAGGGCGGCCGTGACCGATCCAGCCACCAGCATGCACATGCTGAACAGGAGCATGCGGCGCTTGCCGTACATGTCACCGAGCCGGCCCATCACGGGGGTGGCGACGGCGGCGGCGAGCAGGGTCGCGGTGATGGCCCAGGCGGTGTCCGACGGCGCGGCGTGGAGCAGTTGCGGCAGCTCGGTGACAATCGGGATGACCAGGGTCTGCATCAGCGAGACGACGATTCCGGCGAAGGCCAGCACCGCCACCACGGTGTTCGGGCGCGGCGGGGCTTCCCCGGTCGTGGCGGGCGGGGAAGGGGCGTCGGACATGGCAGGGGTCCTCCGTCGGACAGCAGATGTACTTGACTCAAGCAACCTAATCGTATTGATTGACTTAAGCAAGCGAAAATCCGGCGGAATTCAGGGGCGCCCTCCCCACCCCGACAGGCCGACGCCCGCCGCCCCGCCGGGGGTGGCACCCTGCCCGCGGGTCCAGGCAGGGCGCCGCCCCGGCGATCGGCGATCAGGGATCAGGAATCGGGGATCGGGGATCGGGGATCGGGGATCAGGAATCGGGGCGAAGGTTCAGTTCAGCGTCTTCAGCGACGCCGCGTCGTACGGCTTCAGTTCGTCGAAGCGGCCCTCGAGGACCTTCTGGGCCCACTCGGGGTCCTGGAGCAGGGCGCGGCCGACGGCGACCATGTCGAACTCCCCCGCCTCCAGGCGGTCCAGCAGGCCGTCGATGCCCTTGAGCGGCGCGCCCTCGCCGCGGAACGCGTGCAGGAAGTCGCCGTCCAGGCCCACCGAGCCGACCGTGATGACCGGCTTGCCCGTGAGCTTCTTGGCCCAGCCCGCCAGGTTGAGATCGGAGCCGTCGAACTCCGGGAGCCAGTGGCGGCGCGTGGAGGCGTGGAAGACGTCCACTCCGGCTGCGGAGAGCGGGGTGAGGATCGCCTCCAGCTCCTCGGGGGTGTCGGCGATCCGGACGTCGTAGACCTCCTGCTTCCACTGCGAGAAGCGGAAGATCACCGGGAAGGACGGCGAGACCGCCGCGCGTACGGCCGCCACGATCTCGGTCGCGAACCTCGTACGGGCCACGACGTCGCCGCCGTACCCGTCCGTGCGGCGGTTCGTGCCCGCCCACAGGAACTGGTCGATCAGATAGCCGTGCGCGCCGTGCAGTTCCACGCCGTCGAAGCCGATCCGCTCCGCCGCGGCGGCCGCGTCGGCGAAGGCCGCGATCACGTCGTCCACGTCCTGCGGCGTCATGGCCCTGCCCGTGCCCTCGGTGCCGTCGAGACGGAGGCCGGACGGACCGACGGCCGGCGCGTCGGGGACGGGCGGGGCGCCGGCCTTGCGTGTCATGCCGACATGCCACAGCTGCGGCACGATCGTGCCGCCGGCGGTGTGCACGGCCTCGGCGACCTTCGCCCAGCCGGCCAGTTGCTCCTCGCCGTGGAACCGCGGGACGCGGTCGCTCTGACCGGCCGACCCGTGGTTCACGTAGGTGCCCTCGGTGACGATCAGGCCCACGCCGGCGGCCGCGCGGCGCGCGTAGTACGCGGCCACGTCCTCGCCCGGAACGCCGCCCGGCGAGAACTGACGGGTCATGGGCGCCATCACGATGCGGTTGGGGACGGTCAGGCCGTTGAGCGCGATGGGCTGCGAGAGGATCTCGGCCGCGCGGGACGGGGAGGCGGAGACGGACACGGGAAGCTCCTTGCCGAGGTGCGGATGCGCCGGGCGCATGCATACGCATGCTCATGCGCTCCAACCGCTCCGCGGACCACGGCATTCCGTATCAGTGCCGCACTTCGGTGTGATCCCGGATACGGCCGAGGGCGGCACCCCCTGTTTCCGGGGAGTGCCGCCCTCGGTGGAACGGACCGGGTCCGAGCCTGGTTTCAGGCTCAGAAGTCCATGTCACCGCCCGGCATGCCGCCGCCGGCGGGCGCGGCGGCCTTCTCCGGCTTGTCGGCGATGACGGCCTCGGTGGTGAGGAACAGCGCAGCGATGGAGGCGGCGTTCTGCAGCGCGGAACGGGTCACCTTCGCCGGGTCGATGATGCCTTCCTTGACCAGGTCGACGTACTCGCCGGTCGCGGCGTTCAGGCCGTGGCCCGGGGTCAGGTTGCGCACCTTCTCCACCACGACGCCGCCCTCCAGGCCGGCGTTGACGGCGATCTGCTTCAGCGGGGCCTCGAGCGCCAGCTTGACGGCGGCGGCACCGGTGGCCTCGTCGCCCTCCAGCTCCAGCTTCTCGAAGACCTGGGAGGCCTGCAGCAGGGCCACGCCACCACCGGCGACGATGCCCTCCTCGACGGCCGCCTTCGCGTTGCGGACGGCGTCCTCGATGCGGTGCTTGCGCTCCTTGAGCTCCACCTCGGTGGCGGCACCGGCCTTGATGACGGCCACGCCGCCGGCCAGCTTCGCCAGGCGCTCCTGCAGCTTCTCGCGGTCGTAGTCGGAGTCGCTGTTCTCGATCTCGGCGCGGATCTGGTTCACGCGGCCCGCGACCTGCTCGGCCGAGCCGGCGCCGTCGACGATGGTGGTCTCGTCCTTGGTGATGACGACCTTGCGGGCGCGGCCCAGGAGGTCCAGGGTCGCGTTCTCCAGCTTGAGGCCGACCTCCTCGGAGATGACCTCGCCGCCCGTGAGGATGGCGATGTCGCCGAGCATGGCCTTGCGGCGGTCGCCGAAGCCCGGGGCCTTGACGGCGACGGACTTGAAGGTGCCGCGGATCTTGTTGACGACCAGGGTCGACAGGGCCTCGCCCTCGACGTCCTCGGCGATGATCAGCAGCGGCTTGCCCGACTGCATGACCTTCTCCAGGAGCGGGAGCAGGTCCTTGACCGCGGAGATCTTGGAGTTGGCGATCAGGATGTACGGGTCGTCGAGGACGGCCTCCATACGCTCCATGTCGGTGGCGAAGTACGCCGAGATGTAGCCCTTGTCGAAGCGCATACCCTCGGTGAGCTCCAGCTCCAGACCGAAGGTCTGCGACTCCTCGACGGTGATGACGCCTTCCTTGCCGACCTTGTCCATGGCCTCGGCGATCAGCTCGCCGATCTGGGTGTCGGCGGCGGAGATGGAGGCCGTGGAGGCGATCTGCTCCTTGGTCTCGACGTCCTTCGCCTGCTCCAGCAGTGCGGCGGAGACGGCCTCGACGGCCTTCTCGATACCGCGCTTGAGGGCCATCGGGTTGGCGCCGGCGGCCACGTTGCGCAGGCCCTCGCGGACCAGCGCCTGGGCGAGCACCGTCGCGGTGGTCGTACCGTCACCGGCGACGTCGTCCGTCTTCTTGGCGACTTCCTTGACCAGCTCGGCGCCGATCTTCTCGTACGGGTCCTCGAGCTCGATCTCCTTGGCGATGGAGACACCGTCGTTGGTGATCGTGGGGGCGCCCCACTTCTTCTCGAGGACGACGTTGCGGCCCTTGGGGCCGAGGGTCACCTTGACGGCGTCCGCGAGCTGGTTCATGCCGCGCTCGAGGCCGCGCCGCGCCTCCTCGTCGAACGCGATGATCTTGGCCATGTGAAGTGGTCCTCCCAGGACTGGGGGTGATTACTTCGGACCGCGCCCGCGCCCGCGACGGACGGCCCCGGCCGGTGGTTCCTTGCCCCATCCGGTCCGTGGCCTCACCGACCCGGTCCTTCATTGTCACTCTCACCTTCAGAGTGCTAACGCCAATGATTAGCACTCGACCCCCCCGAGTGCAAGGCGCGCCCGCGAAGCAGGCTCGATGAGAGGTGGCGGCCGGGAGACCGGTGGGCGCAAGGCACGCCCGCGAAGCAGGCTCGTCGGGGGGTGGTGGCGGGGCGTCAGGGCGCAGGCGTCAGGCCCGTCCCGTGAGGGGACGGGTCAGGTGGTGGCACGAGCGGCAAAGGCTCGCGCGATTCCGGATGGCATTCGGGGCCACCTGGACCGAGGGGCCCGTATCCCGGGTGGGATACGGGCCCCTCGACACGTCGATCAGTTCAGTCGTCGGCGCGTACTTCAGCCGGCCACGCGGACCATGTCGGCCTGCGGACCCTTCTGCCCCTGCGAGATCTCGAACTCGACCCGCTGGCCCTCTTCCAGGGTGCGGTAGCCGTCCATCTGGATGGCGCTGTAGTGGACGAATACATCCGCACCACCGTCGACCGCGATGAAGCCGTACCCCTTCTCCGCGTTGAACCACTTGACGGTGCCCTGAGCCATGCCTAACTCCCCTATTACTGGCCCTTGCACAGATCCACACTTCGCGGATCCGGGTCAGACCTCACCCCCCAACGGTTGGGGGCGTGCGCCGGAACGCGTCGACCGCGGCTGAATGTATCTGTCCAACTGCCGTCTGCAACAGGTCAATCGGACGAGAATTCCGGGCATGGCCGGTCGGGAATGTACGAAGAATTCGCCCGACTTCAGGGCAAGTCGGGCCCGGCAAAAGGAGCGAATGGCGCAAAAGCGCTGCACACTTTGGCTACTTCTTGCCGGATGCACGGCAGGAACTCATGGGCCCCGGTGGGGAAACCGGGAGCGTGTTCCCCAACTGTACCCTGCTCAACCATGGAGAATTGCCCCCTCCGTTTCTCCCGCGGAGAGGGCAATTCGATGAACTCTCGGCGTTCACCCTTACCGAGGGTAACGAACACTCCGCCGAGTGACCGTCAGCCGCCCGCGACCGCCGGGATGATGGAGACGCCCGCACCGTCCGGCGTCGCCGTCTCCAGGCCCTGCTCGAAGCGGACGTCGTCGTCGTTCACGTACACGTTGACGAAGCGGCGCAGCTTGCCCTGGTCGTCCAGGACACGGGCCGCGATGCCGGTGTGGTTCTTCTCCAGGTCGGCGATGACCTCGGCGAGGTTCGCGCCCTCGGCGGGCACCTCGGCCCGGCCGCCGGTGTAGGTGCGCAGGATGGTGGGGATGCGGACGGTGACGCTCATGGGGTTCGACCTCCGGTCGGAGTACGGCTGGCAGGGGATGGGGCGGGCAGGAGGTCAGGCGAGGCCGGCCTCGCGGAACGAGTCGAGGGTGGGGCGGATGGTCGCGGTCAGACCCGTGCCGGCCACCGCGTCGAGGGTCTTGAGGCCGTCACCCGTGTTGAGGACGACCGTGGACTTCGCCGGGTCGAGGACGCCGTTCTCGACGAGCTTGCGCGTGACGCCGACGGTCACGCCGCCGGCGGTCTCCGCGAAGATGCCCTCGGTGCGGGCGAGCAGCTTGATCGCGTCGACGATCTGCTCGTCGTTCACGTCCTCCACCGCGCCGCCCGTGCGGCGCGCGATGTCGAGGACGTACGGGCCGTCCGCCGGGTTGCCGATCGCCAGCGACTTGGCGATGGTGTCCGGCTTCTGCGGCCGGACGACGTCGTGGCCCGACTTGAAGGCGACCGACACCGGCGAGCAGCCCTCGGCCTGCGCGCCGAAGATCTTGTACGGCCGGTCCTCGACGAGCCCGAGCCTGATCAGCTCCTGCAGGCCCTTGTCGATCTTCGTGAGCTGCGAGCCGGAGGCGATCGGGACCACGATCTGGTCCGGCAGCCGCCAGCCCAGCTGCTCGGCGATCTCGTACGCCAGGGTCTTCGACCCCTCCGCGTAGTACGGCCGGAGGTTGACGTTGACGAAGCCCCAGCCCTCTCCGGCCGGGTCGCCGATCAGCTCGGAGCAGAAGCGGTTCACGTCGTCGTAGTTGCCCTCGATGCCGACGAGGTCGCCGCCGTACACCGCGGCCATGACGATCTTGCCCTGCTCCAGGTCGTGCGGGATGAAGACGCAGGAACGCAGTCCGGCACGGGCCGCCGCGGCGCCGACCGCGCCCGCGAGGTTGCCGGTGGAGGAGCAGGAGAGGGTGGTGAAGCCGAAGACCCGCGCCGCCTCCAGCGCCTGGGCGACCACCCGGTCCTTGAAGGAGTGCGTCGGGTTGCCGGAGTCGTCCTTCACATAGAGCCCACCGGTCACGCCCAGCTCGCGCGCCAGGTTGTCGGCCTTGACCAGCTTGGTCCAGCCCGGGTTGAGGTTCGGCTTCTCGGCGACGTCCGCCGGAACCGGCAGCAGCGGCGCGTAGCGCCAGATGTTCGCGGGGCCCGCCTCGATCCGCTTCCGCAGCTCCTCGGTGTCATAGTCCGAGAAGTCGTAGGCGATCTCCAGCGGGCCGAAACACTCCTCGCAGGCGAAGACCGGGCCGAGCGGCACGCGGTGGCCGCACTCACGGCAGGACAGGGCCGCGGCGGGACCGAGATTCACGGAGTTCGTGGTGTTTGCAACTGTCTGCGCAGCCATGTGAGGCGAGGCCCTTTCTCCTCATCTTCCTCACGACGCATCTCGCCGTGAGACGGATTTGGCACCTTCCCTAGCCGGGAGCCTCGCTGTGATGACGAGTGCCGGCTGGAGGGTTGCCGGGGCTTCATCGGGCCGTGTCCCTCTGCCCCTCTGGATGAGCTGTATGCGGTTGTTTCACTGGTATCGGCAGCGGCGGCCCCGACATGCGATGGTCACCGGCGTTGTTCAAGACTGTAACCGAAGGCCAGCAGAGTTGAGATAGTCGTCCGAACCGCGAGACGGATCACACCCCGAGACCCATTCGGAGATCCGCTGATCGCCTTTGACGACCGCTGTCCATCGAACGTACCGTCGTCCGCCGAACGTGAGGAGCCGCAGACTGTGCTGGAAGAAGTCGAGCGCTGGCTGAGCACCCGCTCCTGGTCCGTGACCGACCGTCCGCTCCACCAGATCCTGGCCGCGAAACGCGCCTCGGGCTCCACGGTCAGTGTGGTGCTGCCCGCACTCAACGAGGAGGAGACGGTCGGTGAGATCGTCTCCGTCATCCGCCACGACCTCATGCAGCAGGCTCCGCTCGTCGACGAGATCGTCGTCGTCGACTCCGGCTCCACGGACCGCACCTCCGAGGTCGCCGCGGCGGCCGGGGCGAGGGTGGTGCACCGCGACGCCATCCTGCCGCGTATCCCGGCGGTGCCCGGCAAGGGGGAGGTGCTGTGGCGCTCCCTCCTCGTGACCGGCGGGGACATCGTCTGCTTCATCGACGCGGACCTGAAGGAGTTCTCGTCGGACTTCGTCTCCGGGATCGTGGGCCCGCTGCTCACCGAGCCGGGCGTGGACCTCGTGAAGGCGATGTACGACCGGCCGCTGACGCTGGCCGGCGAGGGCCCCTCCGGCACGGCCGCCGCGGGCCAGGGCGGGCGCGTCACGGAGCTGATGGCGCGCCCGCTGCTGAACATGCACTGGCCGCAGCTGGCCGGTTTCGTCCAGCCGCTCGGCGGCGAGTACGCGGCCCGCCGCTCACTGCTGGAGCGACTCCCGTTCCCGGTCGGCTACGGGGTGGAGCTGGGCATGCTGGTCGACGCCCTGCACCTGGTGGGCCTGGACGCGCTGGCCCAGGTCGACGTGGGCGTGCGCATCCACCGCCACCAGGACGGCCAGGCGCTGGGCCGCATGGCCGCCGCGATCTACCGCACCGCGCAGCTGCGGCTGGCCCGCGGCCATCTGATCCGCCCCTCCCTCACCCAGTTCGAGCGGGGCGCGGACGGCTTCGAGCCGCGTACGTACCGCGTGGACACGGAGGAGCGGCCGCCGATGGCCGAGGTCGAGGAGTACGCGGAGCGCAGGGCCGCCTGACCACGTCCCTTCGGGGGCGCGGGCCGGCGCCGCGGCCCGGCGCCGGTTTCGGCCGTTGTATACGGTTCCGCATACGGCCGAGCCGTACGTTTGAGCGTTTTCGGGTCGGGCTAGGTTTCGAGGCATGGCTTCCACGCATGTGGCTTCGCATCACGCTCGTGTCCTCGTCGCGTCCAACCGCGGCCCGGTCTCCTACGCGCTGGACGAGACCGGAACGCTCACGGCCCGGCGCGGCGGGGGCGGGCTGGTGTCGGGCCTGTCGGCGATCGGCCCGGAGGCGGACGCGGTGTGGGTGTGCGCGGCGCTGAACGACGGGGACCGCGAGGCCGTACGCCGCACGGGTGGCGCACTCGATCCGTCGGACACGGGCGGGCAGCGGGTGCGGATGCTCGACATCGCCCCGCAGGTGCACGCGGACGCTTACAACGGCGTCGCGAACTCAGTGCTGTGGTTCGTGCACCACATGCTGTACCAGACCCCGCTGGAACCGGTCTTCGACGCGGACTTCCGGCGGCGCTGGGCGTCGTACGAAGCGTACAACCGCGCGTTCGCCGAGGCGCTGGCCCAGGAGGCGGCCCAGGAGGCGGCGGTCCTCATCCAGGACTACCACCTCAGCCTGGCCCCCCGGATGCTGCGCGAACTGCGTCCCGACCTCAGGATCGGCCACTTCTCGCACACGCCGTGGGCGCCGCCGGACTACTTCCGGCTGCTGCCCGACGACATCGCGGCGCAGGTCCTCGGCGGGATCCTGGGCGCGGACCGGGCGGCGTTCCTCACCCGGCGGTGGGCGGACGCGTTCACGGACTGCTGCCACGCGGTCCTCGGCCCCGGCATCCCCTCGGGCACCCGCATCGGCGTCCACGGGCTGGGCGCGGACGGGGACTTCCTGCGCAGGCGGGCGCACGAGCCGGACGTGGACGACCGGATGCGCACGCTGCGGGAGCAGATCGGCACGGCGCCCGACGGCAGCGCCCGCAAGGCGATCGTGCGGGTGGACCGCACGGAGCTGTCGAAGAACATCGTGCGGGGGCTGCTGGCCTACGAGGAGCTGCTCCAGTCGCGTCCCGAGTGGCGCGAGCGGGTCGTCCACGTCGCCTTCGCCTACCCCTCCCGCCAGGACCTGGCCGTCTACCGGGAGTACACGGCGGAGGTCCAGCGGGTCGCCCAGGAGATCAACTCGCGTTACGGGACGCCCGGCTGGACCCCGGTGGAACTGCATGTGAAGGACGACTTCGCGCGCTCGCTGGCCGCGTACCGGCTGGCGGACGTGGCCCTGGTGAACCCGATCCGGGACGGCATGAACCTGGTCGCCAAGGAGGTCCCGGTGGTCTCCGACGAGGGTTGTGCGCTGGTGCTGTCGCGGGAGGCGGGTGCGTACGAGGAGCTGGCCGAGGACGCGGTGACGGTGAACCCGTACGACATCCGGGGCACGGCGGTGGCGCTGCACGAGGCCCTGTCGATGCCGGCGGACGAGCGCGCCGAGCGGACGAAGCGGCTGGCCGCGCAGGCCACGGCGCTCCCCCCGGCCCGGTGGTTCCTGGACCAGCTGGCCGCGCTGGACGAGTGAGAGGGGCCGCTTCCGTCCACCTGGTGGACCGCAGCGGTCCCGCCCCCGGACGGGGGCCGGGCCGCTGCGGCCCACCGGGGCGCTCGGCTCGTGGAACAGGGTCCGTAGCTCGTGACCGGGGCCCTTGGCTCGTCACCGGGGCGCTTCGGCCAGTCGGTGGGCCAGGGACCTCAGGAGCCGTACGACTCCCGCCGGGCCGTCGACCACCAGGTCCGCGCGTGTGGCCAGTTCCGTGACCTCGTCACTGCCGCTGCAGACCAGCAGGCCGTGGACGCCGTCGGAGCGGAGTTTGTCGACGGCGGCGAAGGCGGGGAGGTCCCCGAGGTCGTCACCCGCGTACAGGACGGCCTCGGCGCCCGTCGCGCGGGCCCACTCCAGCAGCGCCTTGCCCTTGTCCATGCCCGGCGGGCGCAGCTCCAGGACGAGCCGTCCCGGTTCCACGACCAGGCCGTGGCGGGTGGCGAGGTCGGCGAGGGGTTCGCGCAGGGCCTCGAAGGCTGCCTGCGGGTCCTCGGCGCGGCGGGTGTGGACGGCGACGGCGAACCCCTTCTCCTCGACATGCGCGCCGCTCCCGGCGCCGGAGCCGGCGAGGACGCCGGGGAGTTCGGCGCGCACCGCGGCGATACCCGGGTGCGGGGCGGGGGCGGTGACGGTGCCGGTGCGGGCGTCCCAGCGTTCGGCGCCGTAGTGGCCGAGGACGACGAGGCGTTCGAGCCCGGGAACCCCGGCGAAACCGCCGTAGCGGACGGCGACATCGGCGGGGCGGCCGGTGACGATCGCGACGGAGGCGACCCGGGGGGCGACGGCGGCGAGGGCGGGGACCGCGTCGGGGTGGGCGCGGGCCTGGTCGGGGTCGGGGACGATCGGGGCGAGCGTCCCGTCGAAGTCGAAGGCGAGGACGGCCCGGCCGGGCCGGGCGAGGATGGCGTCGAGACCGTCACGTCCGGCCGGTGTGGTGGGGATCGGCAAGGAGTCCGTGTGGCTGCCCATGACACGACCCTATCCGCGGGGGGCCGGGCTCACGCATGGCCCGGGGCGCGCCCCGGTCGCGGTCCGTCAGCGCTCGGCGCGGCGGGAGTCACGGACGCGGCGGAGGCGGTTGACGGTGACCGGGTCGTGGGCGAGGGCACGGGGGTCGTCGAGGAGGGCGTTGAGCAGCTGGTAGTAGCGGATCGGGGCGAGTCCCAGCTGCTCGCGCACTGCACGCTCCTTGGCGCCCGCCCCGGGGAAGCTGCGCCCCTCCAGGGCGAGGATGGCCTTTTCGCGGGCGGTGAGGTCGTCCATGGGGGAACGGTATCCGGCGCCTCGGCCGGCCGACGAGTCCGCGGTGTCGGCCTCGAACGGCACCGGTAGCAGACCCCACCCCGCGAGTGGACTAGACCTCTTCAGGGTTCAGGCGCCACACTGTCCTTCGTGAGACATGTCATCGCCCTCGACGTGGGCGGCACCGGGATGAAGGCCGCCCTGGTCGGGGCCGGGGACACGGCGCCGTCCGGGCCTTTTGGCAGCGGCTCGGATCAGCGGCCGCCACGGCAGGCACCCGGCCTGCCCGTGCTGCACCGGGCGCGCCGGGCGACCGGGCGCGAGCGCGGGCCCGACGCCGTGGTGGAGTCGATCCTCTCCTTCGCCGCCGAGCTGCGGGCCCACGGCGAGCAGCATCTCGGCGAACCCGCGTCCGCGGTCGGCGTCGCCGTCCCCGGCATCGTCGACGCCGACCGCGGCATCGCCCGCTACTCGGCCAACCTCGGCTGGCGCGACGTGCCCCTGCGCGACCTGCTCGGCCGCCGGCTCGGCGGCGTTCCCGTCGCGCTCGGGCACGATGTGCGCACCGGCGGGCTCGCCGAGGGCCGGATCGGCGCGGGCAGGGGAGCGGACCGTTTCCTGTTCGTGCCCCTCGGTACCGGCATCGCGGGCGCCATCGGCGTGGGCGGCCGGGTGGAGGCCGGCGCCCACGGCTTCGCAGGGGAGATCGGCCATATTGTCGTACGGCCCAACGGGACCCCCTGCCCGTGCGGCCAGCGCGGCTGCCTGGAGCGTTACGCGTCAGCCGCCGCTGTCAGCGAGGCGTGGGCCCAGGCATGCGGGGACCCGGGGGCGGACGCCGCGGCCTGCGCGAAGGCCGTCGCGTCCGGTGACCCGAACGCCGTCCGTGTCTGGCGGGAGGCCGTGGACGCGCTCGCCGACGGGCTGGTCACCGCGATCACCCTGCTGGACCCCGGCACGCTCATCATCGGCGGCGGGCTGGCCGAGGCGGGGGAAGTCCTGTTCGCACCGCTGCGGGACGCCGTCCGGCGGCGGGTCACCTTCCAGCAGCTCCCCTCGATCGTCCCCGCGGCGCTGGGGGACTCCGCCGGATGCCTGGGCGCTGGGCTCCTCGCCTGGGATCTCCTACACACCACTGACCGTTCGGAGGTAACCGCCTGATGGCCCCTAGCAAGGTTCTCGCCGGTGCCCGGGTGGTACTTCCCACCGGGACCGCGACCGACGGCCGCGTCATCGTCGACGGCACGCGGATCGCGGGCACGGCCCCGCGGGACGCGGAGATCATCGACGTACGCGGGCACTGGCTGGTCCCCGGCTTCGTCGACATGCACAACCACGGGGGCGGCGGCGCCTCCTTCCACGGCACAGCCGAGGAGGTCCTGACGGCCGTCCGCACCCACCGGCTGCACGGCACCACCACCCTCGTCGCCTCGACCGTCACCGCCGACCTGGACTTCCTCTCCCGGCAGGCCGGGCTGCTGTCGGAGCTCGCCGAGCAGGGTGACATCGCCGGCGTCCACTTCGAGGGACCGTTCATCTCGCCCTGCCGCAAGGGCGCGCACTCCGAGGCGCTGCTGCGCGACCCGGACCCGGCGGAGGTCCGCAAGCTGATCGACGCCGCACGCGGCCGGGCGAAGATGGTCACCCTCGCCACCGAACTGCCCGGCGGCATCGAGTCCGTGCGGCTGCTCGCCGAGCACGGCGTGATCGCGGCGATCGGGCACACGGACGCGACGTACGAGCAGACCGCGGCGGCGATCGATGCGGGCGCCACCGTCGCGACCCATCTCTTCAACGCGATGCCGCAGCTCGGCCACCGCGCGCCGGGCCCCGTCGCCGCGCTTCTGGAGGACGAGCGGATCACGGTCGAGCTGATCGACGACGGCACCCATCTGCACCCGGCCTCCCTCCGGCTGGCGTTCCGTCACGCGGGCGCGGGGCGGGTGGCGTTCATCACGGACGCGATGGACGCGGCCGGCTTCGGCGACGGGCGGTATGTGCTCGGCCCGCTGGAGGTGGAGGTCAGCGAGGGGGTGGCGCGGCTGGTGGAGGGCGGATCCATCGCGGGATCGACGCTCACCCTGGACCGCGCGTTCCAGCGGGCGGTCACGGTCGACGGGCTGCCGGTGGAGGACGTCGTCGCGGCCATCTCGGCCAACCCGGCCAGGCTGCTGGGCCTCTACGACCGCGTGGGCTCCCTGGAGCCCGGCAAGGACGCCGACCTGGTGCTGCTGGACGCCGGTTTCCGCCTCAAGGGCGTGATGCGCCGCGGCGCCTGGGTGGTCGATCCCCAACTGGGATGATTCATCCACTTGTTGGCGTACGGCGGTCGACCCGGGGGCTGGGCCGACCGCCACCTCATTTGACATGATCGAGCCGCCGCACACACCGTCGGCCGAAGCATTCCGGGACGGGGCGTACGCGACCGGCGCAGGTCGCACGGAAGGCGCCGCGACGACTTCGAGGGAGGCCCTCCAGGTGATCCTGACGGTCACACTGAACACCGCTCTCGACATCACCTACCACGTACGCGCACTGCGGCCGCACACCTCGCACCGGGTGACCGATGTGACCGAACGGCCCGGCGGCAAGGGCCTGAACGTGGCCCGGGTGCTCGCCGCCCTCGGCCACGCGGTGACCGCCGCGGGCTTCGCGGGCGGTGCGACGGGCCGCTCCCTGCGGGACCAGCTCGCCGGCACGCCCGGCGTCCGGGACGCGCTCGTCACGGTCGGCGGCGCCACCCGGCGCACCATCGCGGTGGTCGACGAGACGACGGGTGACACCACCCAGCTCAACGAGCCGGGTCCGGCGATCGCTCCCGCCGAGTGGTCGGCGTTCCTCGCGAAGTACGAGGACCTGGTGCGCTCCGCCTCCGCGGTGGCCCTGTGCGGCAGCCTGCCGCCGGGGGTGCCGGTGGGCGCGTACGCCCAGCTGGTGCGGACCGCTCGGGCCGCGGGCGTACCCGTCCTGCTGGACACGAGCGGCGAGCCGCTGCGCCGCGGGGTGGCCGCGCGCCCTGACATCGTCAAGCCGAACACCGACGAGCTGGCCGAACTCACCGGCTCCCACGAGCCGTTGCAGGCCACCCGGGACGCCCGCCGGCGCGGGGCGCACACGGTGGTCGCGTCGCTGGGCGCGGAGGGCCTGCTCGCCGTGGACGCGGAAGGCCGCTGGCGGGCCGTCCCGCCGCGCCGGGTCCAGGGCAATCCGACGGGCGCGGGCGACTCGGCGGTCGCGGGTCTGCTGTCGGGCCTGGTGGAGCGGCTGCCGTGGCCGGGGCGTCTGGCCCGGGCGGTCGCCCTGTCCGCGGCGACCGTCCTGGCGCCCGTGGCGGGAGAGTTCGACCGCCGGACCTATGAGGAGCTGGTGGACCAGGTGACAGTGACCGGCGGGGCGACGGCCGCGTAGCCACGCGGGCCCCGGTCCTTCAGTTGCTCCAGCCCTTCGTCAGCCAGAACTGGTCGAGGTAGGCGTTGCACTGGTTCCCCTGCTCGCAGGAGACCCTGATGGTGTTGGTGCCCTTGTTGAGCTGGATGTAGTTGTACGTCTTCGTCCAGCCCTTCTCCCAGGCGCCCTGGGGCGCCTGCGCCCAGTTCTTCAGGGACATGGGGGTGGTCTGGGGCGTGCCGTTGACCGTGAGGGTGGCCGTGGCGTCGACGCCGGGCACGCCATAGCCGGTGTGCAGCGTGTACTTGCCGGTCGAGGGCACGTCCACGCTCCAGTTCACGGCTGCCCCGACGTTGTTGAAGCCCGCGATGTAGACACCGCCGTCGGCCTTGGCGCCCTTGACGTCGGAGGCGGTGGTGGCGGTGCCCTCCAGGCGCAGCGCCTTCGCGTCGATGGTCGGAAGCTTGGTGTCGTCCGTCGACTGCTGGGTGGAGGAGCCGCTCGGGGACGTGCTCTGGCCGGTCGAGGGGCTGGAGCCCGCCTGGCTGCCGGACTTCCCGTCGTTCCCGTCGTCTCCCAGCATGGCGATGCCGATGCCGATCACGACCGCGGCGACCACCGCGATCGCGCCGATCAGCAGGCCCTTGGTGTTGGGGCCCCGGCCTCGCCCGCCGCCCCCGCCGACCGGCGCCTGCCAGGGTGGGGGTGCCCCCTGTCCGAGTGAGGCCGAGGACCTGGGGGAGGGCGCGCCGCCCGGCACGGTCTCGGGGGCGGCGTAGTGCGCATTGGGCTGCCCGTAGGCGCCCTGGCCGTGTGCCCCCTGCTGCGGCACCTGGCCGTAGGCGGCCGTCTGGGCCTGCGGCTGCGGCTGCGGCTGCGGCTGGCCGTACTGGCGTTCACCGACGGCGCGCACTCTGTTGACGGAGCCCGGGTAGCCGTAGCCGCCGGCGGGCGGCTGGGCGCCGTTGGCCTGACCGTCGGCGTAGAGGTAGCCGAACGGGTCGTCGTCCTCGGGCGTGCTCGCGCCGTTGTTGCCGGGCGTCATCCCTAGGTACTCCTCAGCAGGGTGCGGGTCATATGTGTACGTGGCTGAGTCGCGAGCCTACCTGCTTCCGGCGGCCCGGACGGGTGTTCTTCCCATCACCCTTGCGCTGACCTGGGGCTTACCCGGCGCGCCGATGCTGTTTGGGACGAGACCGTTTCTCTACGTACATCCGCTCGTCAGCCGATTTCAACACTTCGTCCGCCGTCATGCCGCAGTGGGCCCAGCCGATGCCGAAGCTGGCGCCGACCCGCATGGCGCGGCCGTCGACCCGGATCGGCTGGATGATCTCGTTGCGCAGGCGCACCGCGAGGTCCTGGGCGTCGGCCTTGCCGAGCCCGTCGGCGAGCACGACGAACTCGTCACCGCCGAGCCGGGCGACGGTGTCCCCGTCGCGCACGCCGCGGGTGAGCCGCCGGGCGACCTCGATGAGGACGGCGTCGCCCGCGTTGTGCCCGAACCGGTCGTTGATCGACTTGAAGCCGTCGAGGTCGCAGAAGAGCACCGCGAGCCCCTTGGTGCCGTCGTCGATGCCGCTCTCGGGCGCGACCGTGTGCACATGGTGGTCGAAGGCGTCGTACGGTCCCGGCCCGGCGTGGAAGTCGAAGGCGTGCCCGGCGCCGAACACCGCCGGATGGCCCGCCGCGTGCCCGTTGTAGGCGGCGTCGAGGGAGTCGGCGGCGCCCGGCGGCAGGGAGTGGGGGCGCTGGCAGAGGCGGGCGGACAGCCGGGAGCGCAGTTCGGCGGAGTTGGGCAGTCCGGTGAGCGAGTCGTGGGAGGCCCGGTGGGCGAGCTGCAGCTCGCGGCGCTTGCGCTCCTCGATGTCCTCGACGTGGGTGAGCAGGAAGCGGGGTCCGTCGGCCGCGTCGGCGACCACGGAGTTGCGCAGGGACACCCAGACGTACGTGCCGTCCCGGCGCCCGAGCCTCAGCTCCGCCCGCCCGCCCTCGGCGGAGGTCCGCAGCAGTGTGCCGATGTCCTCGGGGTGGACGAGATCGGAGAACGAGTAGCGGCGCATGGCGGAGGCCGGTCGGCCCAGCAGGCGGCACAGCGCGTCGTTGGTCCGCAGGATGCGCCCGTGCTGGTCGCCGCCCATCTCGGCGATGGCCATGCCGGAGGGGGCGTACTCGAAGGCCTGCCGGAAGGACTCCTCGCTGGCGCGCAGGGCCTGCTGCTCCCGCTCCAGCCGGACGAGCGCCCGCTGCATGTTGGCCCTCAGCCGGGCGTTGCTGATGGCGATGGCGGCCTGGAAGGCGTACATCTGCAGGGCCTCGCGCCCCCACGCGCCGGGCCGCCGTCCGTTGCGCGGGCGGTCCACGGAGATGACCCCGATCAGCTCGCCGCCGGCGCCGCCCTGCACGGCGGGCGTGTACATGGGGGCGAAGAGGCGGTCGGAGGGGTGCCACTCGTCCTCGAAGCGGGGCTCGGGGCCGTCGGTGTACCACTGCGGCACATCGTCGTCGTCGAGGACCCAGCCCTCGGTGTGGGGTATGAACCGCAGGTCGCCCCACGCCTCGCCCATGGTGAGCCGGCGCTCCCAGGCGGTGCGGGAGCCGACCCGGCCGGTGATCAGCGCCTCGGCGGCGGAGTTTCCGGCGAACGCGGCGACGACGAGGTCGCCGTCCGGGCGTACGAGGTTGACGGCGGCCAGCTCGTACCCGAGGCCGTTGACGATGCCGTCCGCGACGGTCTGCAGCGTGTCAGCCAGGCTGCGTGCGGTGTTCATGTCCGCCATCACCTGATGCAGCTGCCGCAGAGTCGTGAGGCGGACATACGGCTCCGACTCGGTCTCCATTCGCCCTCCCCTCGAGGTCTCGCAGCAACTCCAGGGACGCGTCGCCGTACTACGGTTTCCGCCGGTTTTCCTCGGTACGCTACGGGCGCACTCCGGAGACAGCGTCGTGCAGCGTCCCCGCCACTGAATCACAGCGCGCTGCCCACTAGGTACACAGGGTCAACAAAATACGGCCCCTGTGACTCAAGTCACAGCGAAACATGAACAATTGAGTAGGGATTCCGCGTTTCCCCGGTGCCTTTACCGAAGGCAATTAGGAAGTTGTGCAGACGCCGTGATCATACGCGCCAAGTAACGGGCGGATGAACCGAGTTGGTTTCCACGGACCCTACCGCGAGGCCCGGACCGGCACGCCGCGGGGTCCGCCGCTGGTCCTAGGTCACGGTTCGGACCCGGGGCCGATGTGGACGCCCGCGGGCGCCCACTAGCGTTCTGGCGTGCTCAAGACTCCCCCTGCCCCGTCCGTGCCCGCCACCCCTCCCGCCTCCGGGCATGCTGAGGGGGTGAGCAACGACGAGTTCCGCGCCGCCATGTCCCGGCTGGCCGCCGGTGTGGTCCTGGTGACCGCGCACGAGCCGGCCCTGGACCAGGAAGGCCCGCCCGTCACCCGCCACCGCCCTGGCGGAGGCGCTTCGCGCCGCGACATCACTCAAGGTGAGGACGTCGGCATGACGGCGACCGCCTTCTTGTCGGTGTCCCTGGACCCGCCCCTGGTCCTGGTCAGCCTGCGCGAGGGCGCCCGCATGGACGACCTGCTCGCCGAGCAGCCCCTGTGGGCCGTATCCGTGCTCGCGGAGAGCCAGCGGCACATCGCGGGCCGCTTCGCCATGAGGGGCCGCGTCAGCGACCGGCTCCTGTTCGAGGACATCCCCTACGTCCACGGCGAAGTCAGCGGCGCCCCCCTGGTCCGCGGCGCCCTGGCCACCCTGGAGTGCCGCACGGAACAACGTGTGCCCGCCGGCGACCACACCCTGGTCATCGGCCGCGTCCTGACGGCCCACCTGCCCAGCGCCGACGGCGGCCCCCTGCTGTACTTCCGGGGCCGCTACCGCCACCTGGGCTGAGCGCCGGCCCCGCGCGCCCCGGGGGGCGCGGGGCCGTCCCACCCATGCGGCTCCGGAGCACGGGCGCAGACGGAGTCGACGCGCTGCTCGTCGTGCCGGAGACGCCGCCCCCGCGGAGCGGCTCGCGTTCGCGCCGCACGACTGTTCGCGGTGCCGTTCGAGGGGGTCGCGGCCGTCCCGGTCCGCACGCCGGCCGCGGACCGCGGGCCCTGCCCGGCGCCGGGTCCAGGGCCGTCCGCCCGCGCCCGGTGCGGACCTCGCGGTCCTCGGCCCGGACGTGGTGGCCACGGCGAGCGAGCCCAGCATGCGGTGGCGACGGCGCGCAGACGGACGCGGTGGCTCTCCAACCGCTCGGCGAGGAATTCGGTTTCCGCGCGCGGCCCGCGCCGCCGCCGCAGCCTTTCGCCGTTCCCTTTGCCCCGCGGCGTTTCCCCCGTCGCGGGGCCCCTCGTATCCCCCGGTATCCCCGTCGTATCCCCCGTCGTATGCCGCGCCGTATGCCGCGCCGTATCCGCGGTCTTATGCCGCGCCGTTCCCTGCCGGGAATTCGCTCTCGCCCGTCCGCGCATCTCATCGGCGCCGTCCGTCAGGGGCTGACGGACGGCGCCGAAGAGATGTGACGGGAGAACTCACGGGCCCGCGCCGGCTAGTGCCAGTCGCGCCCCGAGCGCCCCCGCTTGGTCTCCGAGCGCTGCTTCTTCTCCCTCAGCCGGCGCTCATTGATCCCGCGGGGGATGCGGGTCGCCCTGCGGGGCTTGGGCGGCGGCGCCGTCGCTTCGGCGAGCAGGGAGGCGAGGCGCACTGCGGCGGCCTCGCGGTTGCGCCATTGCGAACGGTGCTCGGAGGCGCGGACGGTGACGACGCCGTCGACGAGCCTGCCGGCGAGCCGCTGCAGGGCCCGCTCCTTCCACACCGGTGGAAGTGCCTGCGTCCTGGCCAGGTCGAAGCGCAACTCGACCTGGGTGTCACTGGTGTTGACGTGCTGCCCGCCGGGCCCCGACGACCGCGAGAAACGCCACATGAGCTCGGCCTCGGGGAGCGAGACGGAGCCGCGGACGAGGTAGGGACCGGACATGCCTCCATGGTCGCGCGCTGTCCGGTTCACGTCACCCCGTTTTCGGGTGGCCCCAGGCCATTTGGGTAAAGAAAGTAAAGAGATCCGGAACCGCGGGGACCCCCCTCGACGTTGGTAGGGGTAGCTGTAGCTTCGTGCCCGCACGAAGCCCGTAAGTACCGCACCGCGCACGCGGACGAGGGAAGGGACTCCCAACAATGGCTGTAAGCCTGTCCAAGGGCGGCAACGTCTCGCTCACCAAGGAGGCGCCGGGCCTGACCGCCGTCACCGTGGGCCTCGGCTGGGACGTCCGCACCACCACCGGCACGGACTTCGACCTCGACGCGTCCGCGATCGCGGTCACCGCCCAGGGCAAGGTCTACTCGGACCAGCACTTCGTCTTCTTCAACAACAAGCAGACCCCGGACAACACGATCGTCCACACCGGTGACAACCGCACGGGCGAGGGCGCGGGCGACGACGAGGCGATCAACGTCAACCTGGCCGGCCTCCCGGCCGACATCGACAAGGTCGTCTTCCCCGTCTCCATCTATGACGCCGAGTCCCGCTCGCAGAACTTCGGCCAGGTGCGCAACGCGTACATCCGCATCGTCAACCAGGCCGGCGGCCAGGAGATCGCGCGCTACGACCTGTCGGAGGACGCCGCCACGGAGACGGCCATGATCTTCGGCGAGCTGTACCGCAACGGCGCGGAGTGGAAGTTCCGTGCCGTCGGCCAGGGTTACGCCTCGGGCCTGGCCGGCATCGCCCAGGACTTCGGCGTCGGCGTCTGAGCGCCCGGCGACGCCCGCACGTCCGTACGGCAGCGGGTCCGTGCGTCGTGACACCCCCGGCAGCGGTGCGCATGGCCGGGGGTGTCCGCGTATTCCCGGGCCGCGGAGCCCGTCCCACGCTACGTTGCCCCCTGTGATCCTCCACCCCCTCCCCCGCGTTCCCGGCCTCACCGTCCCGGCCCCGCTGCTGGCCGAGCTCACTTCCCTCCACGCCTCCAACCGCGACTACCACTTTCTCAGCGGCGACTTCCCGGCCCCGGACGGCATCCGGCCCGAGCAGGTGGCGGACGCGCTGGCCGAAGAGACTGCGAACCCGGACGTCGAGGTGCTGCCGGCCCGCAGCGACGGGAAGCTCGTCGGGGTCGCCATCACCCTCGCCCGCCATCCCGACCCGGCCGACCCGGACCCGTGGATCGGGCTGCTGATGGTGGACGCGGGCGTGCAGGGGCAGGGCCACGGCCGCCGGCTGGCGTCACTCGTCGAGGACCGCCTGCGTGCCGCCGGCCACACCGCCGTACGCCTCGCCGTCCTCGACGGCAACCCGGGCGGCCTCGCCTTCTGGACCGCGCTCGGTTACTCGGCCCTCGGACGGCGCAAGGACCTCCAGCGGGGGCGGCCCTGCACGGTGCTGCGCAAAGTGCTGGCAAAGCGGCCCGCGAGCGGGGGGCCGGCGGGGGCGTGACACCATCGCCCCGTGCTCGACATCGGCTACGCCCTCTCCCTCCGCTTCCCCGACCCCCCGCAGACCGACTACCGCCGCGCGGACGTCCACGCCCTGCGGCACGACCTGTTCTGCGGTGACGTCTATCTGGCCGACACCGAGGCGGACCGGGAGCTGTCCACAGCCTGGGGATGGGTGCCGGTGCTCGACTTCGCGTGGGCGCTGTGCGACATCGTCGAGCGACTCGACCGCGACCCCCTCGGCAGCCGCGCCGCCCGCCCGCTCCACGCCGAACTGGACTTCACCGAGTCCACCGACCGCCTGCTCTTCGAGCGCCGCTTCGGCTGGGTGGAGATCGCGGCGCAGTGGCTGCCGGCCGAACCGCCGCTGATCTTCTCGCACTCCGAACTGCGCCGCGAGGCACGCGACTTCCTGCACGATCTGATCGCCGACCTCACGGACCTCCACGAGGACCTCGCGGAGAACCCCGCGATCTGGACCCTCCAGGCCCGCTTCCCCCGCGTCGGCTGACCGGCTGCGCACGGCCTGGTCACCACGCTCCGCCGGCGGCGGGGTCCGGCGTCGCCGGGTGCGGCATCACGGCTCCGGCACCACCTTCCCACGGTGCGCCGGCTCTCCAGGGCCCGGTGGGCCGCGGCCGCCTCCGCCGGCGGGAAGCGCTGGACGGCCGGCGTGAGGCGGCCGGCCGCGGCCTCGGCGAGGGCGCGCAGCGGACGTGGTCAGGGGGCCGCCCTTCGACCTCCGGCAAGGTTGAGGTCAAGGCCGCACGACGGAGTCGGAGGGGATCGGGCGGATCGGGCCGCTGTCAGTGGCGGGGTGCAGCATGGGGGCATGGTGCGCGGAAGACAGGTAGTGAAGCAGGCGCGGCGGCCGGAGGTACGGCTGCCGGAGCTGGTCGCTTTCGAGGACGGGGGGCTGGTGCCCGACGGGGACTACGACGGGCTGGAGTTCCGGAACGTGGACTTCGCCGGGCAGGACGGCGGGGGCGCCCGGTTCATGGACTGCGCGCTGACGGGCTGTGCGCTGGACGAGACCCGGCTGCACCGCGCCCGGATGCTGGACTCGGTCCTCACGGGCATACGGGGCGTGGGCACGGACCTGGCCGAGGCGACCCTGCGCGATGTGGACCTGGTGGACGCCCGGCTCGGCGGGGTGCGGCTGCACGGGGCCGTGCTGGAAAGGGTGCTGGTGCGCGGCGGCAAGATCGACTATCTGAATCTGCGCGGGGCGCGCCTCACCGACGTCGTCTTCGAGGGCTGTGTCCTGGTCGAGCCGGACTTCGGGGGCGCCCGGCTGGAGCGGGTCGAGTTCACGGACTGCGTCCTGAAGGGGGCCGACCTCACGGGGGCGGCCCTGCGGGACGTGGACCTGCGCCGCGCGGCGGAGCTGGACCTGGCCCGCGGTGTGGACCGCCTGTCCGGCGCGGTGGTCAGCCACGCCCAGCTCCTGGACCTGGCGCCCGTACTGGCGGCGGAGCTGGGGCTGCGGGTGGCGGAGGCCGACTGACGCGATGGGCGGTGCGGTCCCGGGCCGCCCGGCGGCGACGGGCATCGGCCCCCGGACGTCAACGCGGCCCGGTGCAGGCGGTGACGAAGCCGGAGAACAGCCGACGGCGGTGGACGGCGCAGCCGTCGGGGTCCTCGGGGTGCCACTGGACGCCGACCACCCACCGTGCGGGATGCTCCACCGCCTCGACCACCCCGTCGTCGGCGCGTGCCGCGACGACCAGACCGTCGCCGACCCGGTCGACGGCCTGGTGGTGGCCGGAGCGCACGGTCGGCCGGAGCTCCCCGGCGAGGTCCGCCACCTGGGTGCCGGGGGTGATGGTCACCTTCTCGTCGAGGAACATCGGCTGCCCCGGGCCTCCGTGGTGCAGCCGGTGGTCCGCCAGGTCCGGTATCAGGGTGCCGCCGTGGGCGATGTCGATCAGCTGGCTGCCGCGGCAGACGCCCAGCACCGGCCGGGCCGCGGCACACGCCAGCAGGGCGGTCAGGGTGGCCGCGGCCCGCTTGGCGGTGTCGCCCGGAACGGACCAGTGCTCCACGCGGCGGGGTGTGGTGTCGAAGAGCGGGTTGGGGAAGCGGGCGACGTCGCCCACCGCGACCAGGCAGTGGGTTCCGGCGGCCAGCAGCGCGTTGCCGCAGAGGACCCCGTCGCTGAGGTCCAGGCCGGGATTGCCGCGCAGCCACTCGGTGTTGGGCACGGAGCCCACGGCCTCGACGACGGCGTCGGCGCCGAGGGTGGTCCCGTCGTCGAGGTCGACGCCGCGGACGTGGTCCCGGCCGAGGACCGCGGCCACCGACCGGCCGGTGCGGAAGGTGATCCCGGCCGCCTTGTGCCCGCTGCTCGCCGCGGTCGTGCCCACCGTCATCGTGATCGGCTCCAAGGCGTCCACCGACGCCCTCACCAAGGTGATCAGCTTCGCCGCCGTCGGCGTCCACATCGGCTTCCAGATGGTGGTGCTCGCCGCGCTGCGCGCCCGGCTCAAGGGCTGGCAGCCCAGCGGGAAGTACCGGCTCGGCCGCTGGGGACTGCCGGTGAACGTCGCGGCACTGGTGTACGGGGTGATCGCCATCGTCAACATGTGCTGGCCGCGCACCCCGGGCACCCCGTGGTACGACAACTGGATCGTGCCGCCGTCCGCCGTGGTCGTCGTCGGCACCGGCCTGGTCTGCATGGCGGTGCACCGTTCCTACGGGCGCAGCGACGCACCGTACGACGACGCGATCCCCCAAGACGCGCCCGTCCCCACCGCCGCGGTACCCGGGGCGGACGCCGGCCCCGGCACGGACCGCACGCCGGTCGACGCCTGAGCACACGGCGGGACCCGGCGCAAAAAGCGCCGCCGGCCGCCCGGCAACCGGCAGGACGCCGGCCGGCGGGACCACGAACGGGTCCCGTCGGCCGGCGTCGTCGCCCGGGGCGGACGCCACCGTCGGGGCGGGCGGGGCCCTGGGTCCGCAGGACGCGGGGGCGCAAGTGCCCTGCGGGACCCGCAAGCGCCGTAGAGCCCGGGCCCGTGCGGGGCTTGCGTCATGGGACTGCCCGCGCCGCGGCACCGGATCGACGAGGGCCGAACCGGCGTGCGAGGCGGCCGGCGGGGCGGTGGCTGCTTCCCGCCGTGGCGGGTGGCGTGCGGCGGCGGCCGGAAGAACCCTCAGGGCGGTGCCCACGGGCCCCCGGTCGCACCGGCCGGGCCGACAACGGCCGTCCCACCGCGCCGCACGCAGCCTCGCTCGGCAGCGTCCCGCCAGGGCCGGCGGCCGGTCGCACCGGCGCCCGGCCGCCGTGCGGCCGCGACGGTGGACGCCCGCCGCATCGGACACCGCATCGGCCCGGCCGCACACGTCGGCCCGGCCGGGCGAGTGGCCGGCCGGGCGAGTGATCGCGGCCGGGTGGGTCAGCGGAAGGCCGCCTGACCGGTGAGGGCCTGGCCGATGACCAGGGTGTGCATCTCGGGTGTGCCCTCGTACGTCAGGACCGACTCCAGGTTGTTCATGTGCCGGATCACCGGGTACTCCAGGGAGATCCCGTTGGCACCGAGGATCGTCCGCGCCGTGCGGCAGATCTCCAGCGCCTTGGTGACGTTGTTGAGCTTGCCCAGGCTCACCTGCTCGGGGCGCAGCCCGACGGTGTCCTTGCGGCGGCCCAGGTGCAGCGCGAGCAGGGTGCCGTTGGTGAGTTCCACCGCCATCTGGGCCAGCTTCGCCTGCGTCAGCTGGAAGCCGCCGATGGGCCGGCCGAACTGGGACCGCTCCCCGGCATAGGCGAGCGCGGCACGGAAGGCGCTGCGGGCCGCGCCCATCGAGCCCCACAGGATCCCGTACCGCGCCTCGTTGAGGCAGGACAGCGGGCCGCGTAGGCCCCGCACCTCCGGCAGGGCGGCCGACGCGGGCAGGCGCACCGACTCCAGGACGAGTTCGCTGGTGACCGAGGCCCGCAGGGACATCTTGTGCTTGATGGCGCGGGCGGTGAAGCCCGGGGTGTCGGTGGGGACCACGAAGCCCCGCACACCCTCGTCGGTCCCCGCCCAGACGACCGCGACCTGGGCCACGGAACCGTTGGTGATCCACATCTTGGTGCCGTCGAGCACCCAGTCGCCGCCGTCCCTGCGGGCGCGGGTGCGCATCGAGCCGGGGTCGGAACCGTGGTCGGGTTCGGTCAGGCCGAAGCAGCCGATGGCGTCGCCCGAGGCCATCCGCGGCAGCCACTCCCGCTTCTGCTCCTCGCTGCCGTGCCGCCGGATCGCGTACATCGCCAGTGAGCCCTGGACGCTGACCAGGGAACGGATGCCGGAGTCGCTGGCCTCCAGCTCCAGGCACGCCAGGCCGTAGTCGACGGCGCTCATCCCCGGGCAGCCGTAGCCCTCCAGGTGCATGCCGAGCAGCCCCAGCGTGCCCAGTTCCCTGGCGAGTTCACGGATCGCCGGCAGGTCGCCGGACTCGAACCACTCCGCGATGTACGGGTCGACGGCGCGGTCGCACACCTGGCGGACGGCCGCCCGGACCGCCTTCTCCTCGGGGCTGAGCAGGTCGTCGATGCCGGCCAGATCCAGCGGATCGGCCTTGGGGGCGGGGGTCTTCGTGCTCATCGGGGCACCTCTCGTGAGGGATGGGGCAGGGCAGGGCACTGCGGGTCGGCCAGCCAGGCGCGGACGCGTTCGCCGTCCGCGCCCAGGCCCGGCGGTGGCGCGGCCGGGCAGACCATGGCGGTGGAGTAGGCCGCGGGGTGCCGCGGCGCGGCCGTACCGCCGCCGGCCGGCGCTGTGGTGGGGTCCAGGCCCAGCCGCTCGGCCAGCGCGAAGCCGTCGGCGACGGTGCCGACCCGGCCCGCCGGCACCGCCGCGGCGGTCAGGCGTTCCTGCCACACGGCGCAGTCCTCCGCGGCCAGTGGCTCCTCCAGCGCGGCGACCAGCTCCTCGCGGTGGGCGACCCTGGCCGCGTTGGTGGCGAACCGCTCGTCCGCCGCCAGGCCGGGCGCGCCGAGCACCGCAGCCATCCGCGCGAACTGGCCGTCGTTGCCGCAGGCCACGGCGAGCAGCCCGTCACGGCAGCGCAGCGTCTCGTACGGGGCGATCGACGGGTGGCGGTTTCCCATCCGGCCGGGCGGGCGGCCCGTCTCCAGGAACGACTGGGCCTGGTTGACCAGGGCGCCCAGCAGGCTGGACAGCAGATTGACCTCCACCCGGCAGCCGCGCCCGGTGCGGGCGCGGCCCGCCAGCGCGGCAAGGACGCCGACGGTGGCGTCCTTGCCGGTGAGCACGTCCACGAGGGCGACACCCGCCTTGGTGGGCTCGCCGTCGGCGTCGCCGGTGATGCTCATCAGACCGCCGACCGCCTGCACCACGAAGTCGTAGCCGAGCAGGTCGGCGCCCGCTCCGGCGCCGAATCCGGTGACCGAGCAGTAGACGAGCCCGGGATTGCCGGCCGACACCTGGTCGTAGCCGAGGCCGTGCCGGTCGAGGGCGCCCGGTTTGAAGTTCTCCACCAGCACGTCGGCGCGCCGGGCGAGTTCCCGGGCCAGGGCCAGGTCGCCGCTGTCGGACAGGTCGAGGGCGACGCTGAGCTTGGAGCGGTTGACGCTCTCGAAGTACGTGGTGGAGCCGGCCGACCACGGTGGGCCCCAGGACCGGGTGTCGTCCCCGGTGCCGGCACGCTCCACCTTGACGACGGTGGCGCCGAGATCGGCCAGGGTCATCGTGCACAGCGGGCCGGCCAGCACCCGGCTGAAGTCGGCGACGAGGATCCCCTCCAGGGGCCCGCCGCTCATCGCGCACCCCCTCCGGGGTTCGTTCCGGTGCTCGCGGTGCTCATCGCGGGGCTCCTTCCAGGAGACCGCCGACCCGGCGCGGCAGCCGCCACGGGTTGGTGCCGCGCAACGGTCCGGGAAGCGCGGTCCGCGGCACGTCCTGGAACGCCACCGGCCGGGTGAAGCGGTCCAGGGCCGCGGCGCCCGCGCCGACGGCGTCCGGGCGGCCCGTCGCCGACCGGGGACCGCCGTGCCGCTGCGCCCACGAGGTCGCCACGCCCGTCGGCCGGCCGTCGGCCACGCCCCGGCCCGCCTGCCCGGAGAGCAGGTCCACCGGCCACGGCGGATCGGGGTCCGCGGGTTTGGCCGGGGCCATCGCCGCCGCCGGGCTCGGCTGCAGCCGCCCCAGCGGGTCCCGCAACCGCGCCGGGCCGTCGTACTCCACCGCCGGCGCCACCGGGCCGAAGCGCTCCGCGGGCAGCGGCGAGCCGGGACGCCGGGCCCCGGCGGGGGGCGACGACGTCCCCGGTGCGGCGGCGGGCGGCGTCCGCCCGGCGCTGCCCGGGCCGGGCGACGGCGGTGGTGGGGTACGGAGCGCGGTGGCCGGGAGAGCGCGTGAGAAGGGGGGTGTCGGGAGTCACGGGGGTCCTTCCGAAGGCCGGAGACCGGGGGTGCGTGGGCCGCATCGTAGGCAGCGAGGGCCACCCGGGACTTTGGATGATCCGACCGGTTCCACGGATATCTCGTGCAGAATGCACGAAGTCGTTCCCTTCGGGGAGGAAGGCGGGGAGGAAGAGCGTGCCCACCCTCGACGTCCTGGTGCGTGCCCTCGGCGACGACCTGGCCCCGGTTCCCCCGTCCGTCGCCGTGCCCCGCCGCGAGGTGACCGGTGTCCATGTCAGCGAGCTGACCGACCCCACCCCGTACCTCTCCGGCGGCGAACTCCTGCTCACCACCGGCATGGGCCTCACCGGCCAGACCGCCCAGGCCCGCGCCTACGCCGCCCGGCTGGCACGGCACGGCATCACGGGCCTCGGCCTCGGCCTGGGCCCGGTGTACGCCTCCGTGCCCGACGCCCTGACCGAAGCGTGCGCCGCGGCCGGGCTGCCGCTGCTGAGCGTGCCCGGCCCGACCCCGTTCCTGGTGGTCGCCCGCACTTACTGGTCGCTGCTGGCCGCCGCCGGCCAGGAGGAACTCACCGCCGCCCTCGGCGCCCACCGCGACCTGGTCAGGGCCGCGGCCGGGCCGACCCCGGTGACGGCCGTCGTCCGCATCCTGGCCGCCGCGGTCGAGGGCTGGGCCGCCCGGCTCGGACCGGCGGGCGAGGTGCTGGAGGTCTGGCCGCGCCGCCGCCGCGCCCACGCTCGTCAGATCGCCGCGGAAGTCGCCCGGCTGCGCGTCGCGGGCCCTCATTCCTCGGCGACCTTCCCCCTCGGCGACGAGGACGTGGTGCTGCACCCGCTGGCCGGGCACGGACGGCTCAGCGGGTTCGTGGCCACCGGCTGCCCCCGCCCCATGCGGCCGGCCGACCGGCAGCTGGTGCTGACCGCCTGCGCGCTGCTGGCGCTGCAGAGCGAGCAGCAGCGCCGCGGGGTCGCCGCGTCCCGGGCCTCCCGCGCCTGCGTGGCGCGGCTGCTGCTGGCCGGTCACGTCGACGCGGCCCGCTCGCTCGCCGCGGACCTGGGCCTGGGCGTGCCTCCGCGACGGGTGCGCCTCCTGTGCCTGGCCGGGCCGGCCGGCGCCGCCGACGACGTCCTGGACGCACTGGAGGCGGCCGTCGCCTCGCCCCCTCGGGAGCTGATCGCCCTGCCGGAGGCCGGGGAGGTGTGGGCGCTGCTCGACCCGGCGGACGTGCCCGCCGTCCTGGACGCGGCCCGCGGCCTCACCACCGGGCAGCCCCTGGGGGCGAGGGCGCTGCTGGGCGCGGAGACCGGCCTGCCCGGCCTGCGCCACCAGCCGGCCGCGCTGCGCCGCGCCCTCGCGGCGCAGCCCCCGGGCACCGTGCGGGACATGGGCGCGGACGGGGCGCGGGCGCTCGCCGCCGCGCCCTCGCTGGAGCCCTTGCTCTCCTACCGCCGTGCGGATCTCGTGCCCGCCGTGGCCGCCTATCTGCGCCACCGCGGCCAGTGGGAACGGGCCGCCGCCGATCTCGGCGTGCACCGCAACACCCTGCGCCACCGGATCGGCACGGCGGCCCGGCTGCTCGGCGCCGACCTCGACGACCCGGACGTCGCCAGCCGCACCTGGCTGGCGATGCGTGAGCGCGGTCTGGCGTGACGCCCGGTCGCGGCAGGCCCGGCCGCCCGGTGGAGCGGGCCGGCTACTTCTGAGCCCCCAGCCGCGCCAGCGCCCCGTCCGTCAGCCGGTACACGGTCCACTCGTCCTGCGGGCGGGCGCCCAGCCTCTCGTAGAAGCCGATCGCCGGGCGGTTCCAGTCCAGCACCGACCACTCCAGGCGCTCGTAGCCGCGTGCGACGCAGATGCGGGCCAGTTCGGTGAGCAGCGCCTTGCCGTGGCCGGCGCCGCGGGCCTGCGGGCGGACGTACAGGTCCTCCAGGTAGATGCCGTGCACGCCCCGCCAGGTGGAGAAGTTCAAGAACCACAGCGCGAAGCCGACGACCTCGCCGCCGTCGTCCTCCGCGACGTGCGCGAACGCCGCCGGGCGGTCGCCGAACAGTGCCTCCATGAGCTGCTCCCGGGTCGCGCGCGCTTCGTCGGCCGCCTTCTCGTACTCAGCGAGTTCGCGGATCAGGGCGTGGACGAGGGGGACGTCGGCGGGGGTCGCGGTGCGAATCATGGGCGCAGTGTCACACAGGAGGGGCGGGGCCTGAGCCCCGCCCCTCATCTCATGCGGCGCCGGCCGCTCAGTGCAGACGGCGTGGGTCGATCGCCCAGATCCCGCGCCCGTGCGTCGCCGCGTACAGCCGGCCGTCGGGGCCGGTGCGCAGCTGGAGGACCGCCGTCGTCGGCAGGTTCTCCCCCGCCACCTTCCAGCTCGCCGATCCCGCCCCGCGGACCAGGACGCCGAGGTCAGTGCCGAGCACGACGGTGCCGTTCTTCAGCAGCGCCACGGAGTTCGCGGGCACGTCCGGCAGGTTCCCGGAGACGTCCTTCCAGGTCGCGCCGCCGTCCCGGGTCTCGAAGAGGTGGCCGAAGCCCGCGCCCGGGCCCTCCGTCCACTTGCGCGAGAAGCCGTTGACGGCGAGCAGCACGTGGTCGGAGTCCGCAGGGTCGATCGCCAGGCCGGAGAGGTAGCGGTTGGGGACGGTCCCGTCGACGGGCAGGTCCAGCTGGTGCCAGCCGGTGCCGTCCGCGTTGCCGACCGCGATGCCCCGGGTGAAGCCCTGGTTGTTGCAGGGCCCGCACCAGGCGGCGTACACCCTGCCGCCGGAAGAGGCGACGGCGGTCGCGGTGTGGCCCGCGCCGAGGTCGTAGGCCCCGGACCACTCGCTTCCGCTGCGGATGGCCCACCCCTTGGTGTTGATCCACACGTGCCGGCCGCCCGCGACCCAGGTGTTCGGGTCCTTGATGTCGGCGTTCAGCGGTGCGATGAAGCGGGCCTCACCGGTGGCGTTGTCGGGCGGCGCCACCGAGTAGCTGGTCACCTTCGACGGGTCGTCGATCCAGCCGCCGTCGTTGACCGCGCAGTTCTGCGTGACCGACACCGCCAGGTAGACGTACTCCGCGGCGACGTTGCACCCGTTGGCCGGGTCGACGATCGTGTCGCCGCCGTCGCCGCCGAAGTTGGAGCCCATCACCCGGTCGCCGGGACGGAGGATCGACTGCCCGTTGTCCTGCAGACCGCCGCTGACCGCGACGCCGCGCGCCGCCCGGTCGATGCCGACGCCGACCGAGTAGTACTGCAGGGCGTCCATCGTGCCGTCGTTCAGGGACGTCCAGTCCGTGGCGTGGCCGTCGGCGTTCGCGGAGCCGTCCACCGGCCGCCGGAACACGCCGCCGTCGTCGCCGACCACGACGTACGGCTTGCCGTTGCTGCTGCCGATCGCCACCGAGTGCTGGTCGGGGTGCGTGGTGGCCGGGCAGTCGCCGCTCTGCTTGGCGGGGTCGATGGACCAGCAGGGGAAGCCGAAGTTCCAGTAGGGGCCGGGGACGGTCCAGTTCTTGCCGCCGTCCTTGGTCTCGAAGACCTCCTCCAGGCCCGCGTACACATGGTCGGGGTTCTTCGGGTCGACGGTGAGGAACTGGTCGTACCACGCCTGGACGCCGGGCTGGTAGCCGTCACCGGTCAGCGCCGAACCGGAGTCGCGCAGCTGCGTGTAGTCGGCGATCCTCGTCCACGGGCCGGTCGGGGAACCGGACTTGGAGACGAAGATGCCCGCGAGCCCGCTGTCCGGGTTGGACGCCATCATCGCGGGCGACTGGTCGATGGCGTAGTAGCGCGAGCCGTCCGCGCTGCGCGCGAAGGTCACGTTGCCCACGTTGTCGCTGTCGCTGGGCAGGTCCCCGAGCCCGGTCAGCCGCTCCCAGCCGTGTGAGCCCTTGGTGTAGAAACCGTTGTAGGTGTCGCCGCTGCGCCAGCCGACCGCGAGCACGACCTTGTGCGGATCCCTGGGGTCGATCGCGATGTCGCTGGTGATGTTCTTGTAGGGGGCCGACGGGTCGCCCGCCTTCGCGCCGCCCGGCAGATAGTCGGGGTTGGGGGCGAACTGAAGCTTCCACGGGCCCTTCAGGGTCTTCGTGGAGTGGCTCCACACGCCGCGCGTGGTCGCGGCCCACACCGTGTCGCCGCCGAACCGGAGCGCGTTGATGGACGTCGACTCCAGCTCGTCGCCGCCGACCCTGTCGCGCTCGGAGAACCGGCCGTGGCGCGGGTCCTTGAGGACGTAGACGCCGGTGCCGAGGAAGGCGGTCGCGCTGGTGTTGGCCTCGCCGGTCGCGTACCACAGCCGGCCGCGCGGATCGAGCTGCAGATCGCCCGTGGACAGGGCGGGCAGGTGGTCGGAGATGTTCGTCCAGTGCCCGCCCCCGGTGCGGGACCGGAAGACACCGCCGTTGGCCGCGCCCGCGTACACATAGCCGTGGTCGTCGGCCGCGAGACCGGTCACGCGCCCGGTGACCCTGCCGGAGCCGCCGCTGGAGTTGGAGTTGATGTCCCGGTAGCGCGGATCGTCGGAGTCGTACGGCAGCCGGGTCACGTCCCGCCATCTGCCGCCGGTGTGCGGGAGCGCGGTGAGCGCGTCGTAGGCGGCGCCGTAGGCGCCCGGCGCCACGATCCCCGGCGAGGTCCGGGCCTCCGCGTACTGGTCCGCCTGTTCGGCGATGTTCCCCGACTCGTCCTCGTCGCCCCCGGGGTCACCGGGGTCCGCCGTCTCCGCGAAAGCGGACAGGCCCTTCTGCTGGTTCAGCTGGGCCTGTTCCCGAAGTGCGCGCACACCGAAGGGATCCACCCCGGTGCCGGACGCCGCCTGGGCCTGCGTCACCGTCAGGCCCAGTGCGGCGGATGCGGCGAACAGCGCCGCCCACGCCCGTCTTCTGCGAAAACCGTCGACTGCCATGAAAGAAGTGCCCTCCCCAGGGGATGCAGTGGCGTACATGACACAAGCTGCCCCACAGCTTTGGGGAGACAGGAGGTGCGGGAGAAGCGGTAAACGGCAATCAGCGGGTAAAGGTTGTCAGTGGCGGCCGGCCACCCGGTCCGCGAACCGCGCCAGTCTCGACGACTCGGCGCTGTGCGCGGTCAGTTCGCGCCGGTCCGCCGTCCGGTAGGTGGCGTACATCCCGTGCACGCCCAGCCAACGCATCGGCTCCGGCTCCCACTTGCGCACCCGGTGGTTCACCCACGGCAGCGCGGTCAGGTCACTCGCGCCCGCCTGGCCGGAGTCCTGCCGCACCAGATCGCGCAGCGTGCGCGCGGCGAGGTTCGTGGTGGCGACGCCCGAGCCGACGTAACCGCCCGCCCAGCCGAGCCCCGTCGACCGGTCCAGGGTCACCGTGGCGCACCAGTCGCGCGGCACCCCGAGCACGCCCGACCAGGCGTGGGTCACCCGCACCCCGGCCAGCGACGGGAAGAAGCGGACCAGGATCTCGTGCAGCGCCTCGACGGTGGCGGGCTGTGTGCGGCCGTCGTTGTCCGTGCGGGAGCCGAAGCGGTACGGGACGCCGCGGCCGCCGAGCGCGATCCGGCCGTCGGCGGTGCGCTGCGCGTACATGTACGCGTGCGCCATGTCGCCCAGCGTCTCGCGCCCCTCCCAGCCGATCTCCGCCCACTGCGCGCCGGTCAGCGGCTCGGTCGCGATCATCGAGGAGTTCATGGGCAGCCAGGTGCGCCGCTGGCCCTTCAGCGACGCCGTGAACCCCTCGGTGCAGCGCAGCACGTACGGGGCGCGGACCGTCCCGTACGGCGTCACCGCGTGCTTCGGGCGGATCTCGGTGACCGGCGTCCCCTCGTGGATGGTCACGCCGAGCGCCTCGACGGCCGCCGCGAGGCCCTTGACCAGCTTGACCGGGTGCAGCCGCGCCCCGTGCGGGGTCCAGGACGAGCCGACCGCGCCCCTGACCCGGATCCGCCCGGCGGTCTCCCGGGCGCCGTACAGTTCGCGGTCCTTCTCGCCGTACGACAGCTCGTGCTCGTGGAACGCCTTGAGGCGGGCCAGTTGCGCGGGCGTGTACGCCACCTCCAGGACGCCGCCGGCGTGCACGTCCGCGTCGATGCCCTCCTCCTCGGTGACCCGCACCACCTCGGCGACCGTCTCGTTCATCGCCCGCTGCAGCCGGACGGCGGACTCGTGGCCGTGCAGCCTCGCGTACCGGTCGCGGCCCGCGATGCCGTTGTAGAGCCAGCCGCCGTTGCGCCCGGAGGCGCCGTAACCGCAGAACTTCTGCTCCAGCACGGTGATGCGCAGGAACGGCTCCGCCTTCTTCAGGTAGTACGCCGTCCACAGACCGGTGTAGCCGCCGCCGACGATCACGACGTCGGCGGACGCGTCGCCGGCTAGGGGCTCGCGCGGGGCGGGAAGGCCGTCGTCCGCGTACCAGAAGGAGATGCCGCCGTTGGCGACGCTGCTGACTGCGCTACTCATGCGCGGACGTTAACCGCTGGTGGAGGGCGCTGTCTCCTTCGGATTCCGTGTTTTTCCGCGGCCCCGGGTCAGGGGACGGCAGGCGAGACCGACCAGCACGGCGGAGAAATGCCCGACATCGGTGAAGGTGGGGGCGGCGGTCAGCGGCAGGGTGTACACCGGCAGCACCACCGCCAGATACGCGGGCCGCCAGGGCGCCGCGATCCGGTACGTGAGCACCGCGACCACCCCGGCCAGGGCGTAGCTCACCCCGATGTCCAGGGCGTTGACCGCCGAGTAGGGGGCCGCCCCGTCGCGGATCGCCCACAGCAGCGCGCCCTCGCCGGCGAGCGTGGCCAGCACGTGCGCGGCGACGCACACGGCCAGCCAGCGCGCGGTGCCCAGCCAGCGCTCCGCCTGCGCGTGGAAGACCGTGTACAGCCCGGCGTACGGCAGCCAGTGCCCGCCGTCCGTCCACAGGGCGCTGGCCACGAAGGCGTGCACCGGACGGGAGGACAGCTCGCGGAGGTTGGTGGACCGGTGCCGCAGGAAGGTCTGCTCGAACTGCGGCGACATGTGGTGCAGGGCGACGGTCGTCACGAACAGGATGAGCAGCCAGACGTAGGTGCCCGGGGCGCTGCGGACGTACGCCGTCACGGCCCCGAGCACGCGTCCTGTCCGCCCGGCCCGGTTCACACCCGCCAGTATCGCCGCGGAGGCGATCGGGACGCCTGCGGAGCCGGGCAGCGGGACACGCCACCGAATGGCCGATCCGGTTTCCGACGGCTCATCCGGTCATAGCGTAATGAACGTGACGAATCACCACATCGCCTCACTCGTATGCGCCGCAGTGCTCGCCGGTACGGGGCTCGGCGCCGCACCCCCCGCCACCGCCCCCACGACCCGGCTGCTGCACCCCGGGGACTCGATCCAGGAGGCGGTGGAGGCCGCCGAGCCGGGCGACACGATCCTCCTGTCCCCCGGCACCTACCGTGAGAGCGTCCGGGTGACCACCTCGCGGCTGACCCTGCGCGGCGCGGGCCCGGGCACCGTGATCGCCCCCGCCGCTGCGGCCGCCGACGCCTGCGCCCGGGCCGGCAACGGGATCTGTGTGGAGGGAACGGACGACCACCCGGTCCACGACACCACCATCAGCGCGCTGACCGTGTCCGGCTTCGCCAAGAACGGCCTGTGGGCCTCACGGACCGACCGGCTGACCGTCCGCGGGGTGACCGCCGAGAAGAACCGCCAGTGGGGCATCGCGCTGGAGCGGGCCACCCACGGGGCGATCGTGGACAACACCGTCCGCGAGAACGGCGACGCGGGGGTCATGCTCGTCAACACGCTCGACACCGAGACGGGGGCCACGGACACCGGCGGAACGGTCATCGCGCGCAACCGGCTGCAGGGCAACCGGGTCGGCGCCTCCGTCAGACGCGTCAGGAACGTCACCGTGGCGCACAACGACATCAGCGGCAACTGCGTGGGGATGTTCGTCGTCGGCGACGAGAACACGCCGCCCACAGGGGCCGTGACCGTGAGCGGCAACCTCGTCCGCGACAACAACCGGTTCTGCCCGAAGACCGCCCGGCTCCCCTTCCGTCAGGGCTCCGGCATCGTCCTGACCGGCGTGGTGGACACCCTGGTCACCCGGAACGTGGTCAGCGGCAACACGGGCACCTCGCCCTTCTCGGGCGGCGTCGTGCTCTTCAAGAGCATGGTCGGCGTCCCCAACGACCGGAACCGCATCAGCCACAACACGCTGCGGGGCAACGGCCCGGCGGACCTCGTCGACCGGGACACCGGCAAGGCCAACGCCTTCCACGGCAACACCTGCCAGGCGTCCCGGCCGGCGGGACTGTGCTGACCGCCCGGCCGCACCCCCCTGTGGACCCAGAGAGGAAGGTCGGCACATGACGACCGCAACCCCCGCCCCACCACCGTCCATGCGGCTCAGGGAACTCGCGTTCGGGGCCGCGTGCGCCGCCGCCCTCCGCGCCGCCGCCAGGCTGGGTGTCGCCGACGCGCTGGCGGACCGGCCCATGAGCGTGGAGGACCTCGCGGCCGCGGTGAAGACCGAGCCGGGGCCGCTGCGGCGGCTGCTGCGGGCCCTGTCCTGCTACGACGTCTTCACGGAGAACCAGGACGGGACGTTCGCGCACACCGAGATGTCCCGGCTGCTGCGCGAGGACGATCCGCACAGCCTGCGCGCCATCTCCCTGTGGTGCACCGAGCCCTGGACCTGGGACGCGTGGCCGAGGCTGGACGAGGCGGTGCGCACCGGACGCAACGTGGTCCAGGACCTGTACGGCAAGGAGTTCTTCGACTACCTCAACGAGGACGCCCCGGAGTCGGCCGACGTCTTCAACCGCGCCATGACGACCTCCAGCAAGCAGTCCGCGCGGGAGGTCGCGGAACTCCTCGACCTGTCGGGCAGTTCGTCGGTCGCGGACATCGGCGGCGGCCAGGGGCATGTGGTGGCGCGTCTGCTGGAGAAGTACCCGTCGATGCGGGGCGCCCTGCTCGATCTGCCGCGCGTGGTGGAGAACGCCGATCCGCGGCTGCGCGAGGGAGGCGCGCTCGCCGAGCGGGTGCGGATCGTGCCCGGCGACTGCCGCGTCGCCGTCCCGGTGCGGGCCGATGTGTACATCATCAAGAACATCCTGGAATGGGACGACGACAGCACCGCCCGCACGCTGCGCAACGTCGTCGAGGCAGGCGGGCCCGGAGCGCGGGTCGTGGCGATCGAGAACCTCGTCGACGACACCCCCTCCATGCGGTTCAGCACCGCGATGGACCTGCTGCTGCTCCTCAACGTCGGCGGCGCGAAGCACACCACCCAGAGCATGGTCGACCGGCTGACGGGCGCGGGCCTGGTCATCGACTCGATCCGCCCCGTCAACCCCTATCTGCACGCGTTCGACTGCACCGTCCCCGGATGACCCCGGCACACGGGTCGCCGGGCCCGCGCCGTACGCGGACCCGGCGACCCGTGGCCGTGGGGGCGTTCAGGCGCCGCCGTCCCGCTCCCACCGGTAGAAGCAGTGCGCCATCGCGTCCTTCGGAGAGCGCCAGGTCGCGGGGTCGTACGCACTGACGTACGCCGACAGCCGCTCGCTGATGTCCCTGAAGGCGGGGTGGTCGGCCACCTTGGCGACGGCCGGGCCGGGCTCCCGCTCGGACTCGATGAGGTGCAGGTACACCTCGCCGAACTGGAAGAGGCTGCGCCGGGCGACCCCGACGAGGTGCGGCAGTTCTCCCCGGTCCGACTCCTCGAACACCTTGGCGATGTCCGGGGCGGACCCCGGAGCCATGCGGGCGACGATCAGTGCCTGGTGCATCCGCCTGTCCTCCGTCCGGCTCAGTCGCTCAGCGCCGGCGCGGGCCGGTGCTCGGCGGCGACCTTCTCGACACGGTCCCGGATCAGGGCCATCTGGACCTTGGAGTTCCGGTTGATGTTGTCCGTCATCCAGTCGTCGTCGACCGGCGCGTCCGGCTTCATCTCGAAGTCCTGCGTCCACACCATCCGGGTGCCGTCGGCGACCTCCTCGTACCGCCACAGGATGTTCATGTACGCGAAGGGCCCCGGCTCGACACGGCGGGCCTTGACGGTCAGCGTGCGGCGGTCCGTCTCCCGCTCCGAGACCCAGCTCCAGACGGTGCCGTTCTCGTCGGGGTGCATGGTCAGCCGGAACGTCGTCCGGTTCCCGTCGCGGGACAGGACCTCGACGGCCGCGTACTCGCTGAACAGGTGCGGCCAGTTCTCCAGGTCGTTGGTCATGTCCCAGACGAGGTCCACCGGCGCGGCGATGGTGACGGCGTTCTCCGTGTGTCCGGCCATGTTCAGGCTCCTGCCATAAGGGTGCTGTTGATGAGGTCGAGGAACTGCCGGGGCGTCCTGCAGCGCTCCGCGTCGGGAGGCATCGGCGTGCCGTGCCGGTTCTCCAGTTCGCCCACGATGCCGAGCAGGCCGAGCGAGTCGATACCGAGGACGTCGAAGCCCGAGTCGTACTGCTGCTCCAGCTCCTGCGGGGAGACGGTGACTCCGGCGGCCTTCTTCATGAGCTCGGCCAGTTCATTCACGGTGATTTGGGCACTCATACCGTTCCTCTCCTTTGCTCCGGTTCGCTATGAGTCGTCGCTTTCTTCGGTCGTGCGCCTGCGGGGTGCCGCAGCCGGTGCCGAGAGGACGACCGTGCTCGCCCCTTCGGGCCGCCGCGCGGCCGTCCTCTCGGCACCGGCGCACCCCTCCGGCTCACTCGGTGGCGCCGCGCCGCAGCACGAGCGCCGTGTTCGACCCCATGAGTCCCCGGCTGAGGACCAGCGCCGTGCGCACCTCTGCGGCACGGGCGCGGACGGTCACCAGGTCGAGGTCATGGCAGATGTCGACGACGTTGGGGGTGGGCGGGATCAGGCCGTGTTCCATGGCGAGCACCGCCGCCGCGGCGTCCAGCACGGGCGCCGCGCAGTAGGCCCGGCCGATGCCGGTCTTGGGCGCCGTCACCGGCACGCGCCTGCCGTGCGCGCCCAGGGTGTCGGCTATCGCCAGCGCCTCGGCACGGTCCGCCTCGGGTATGCCGAGGGCGTCGGCGAAGACGACGTCGACCTGCTCGGGGGCGCAGCCGGCCTCGTCCAGGGCCCCGCGGATGGCCTGGGCGAGCCCCTCCCGCGACAGCTCCCAGCGGGAGGCGCCGGTGAACGTCGCCGCGTGCCCGGCCAGGGTGGCCCGCACGGGAGCGCCCCGGTCACGGGCCGAGGCCTCCTCCTCCACGACGATCATGGCGCCGCCCTCGGCGGGCACGAACCCGCAGGCACCGGCGGTGAACGGGCGGTAGGCCCGCGCCGGGTCGTCCAGGGTGCTGAGCTCCTCGTAGCCGAGCTGGCAGACCATCGAGTACGGGGCCAGCGGCGCCTCGGTCGAACCCGCCACAATCACATCGGTGCCGCGCTCCACGGCCCGCGCGGCATGGGCGAGGGCGTCCAGGCCGCCGGCCTCGTCGGCGGCGACCACCGAGCAGGGGCCCTTGAACCCGCGGCGGATGGAGATCTGGCCGGTGCTGGCGGCGTAGAACCAGGCGATGGACTGGTACGGGCCGACGAAGCGGCTGCCCCGCCCCCACAGCTGCTGCAGCTCCCGCTGCCCGAACTCGCCGCCGCCGGATCCGGCCGCGGTGACCACGCCCGCGGAGAACGGCGCGCCGTCGACATCGGCCTGGCCGAACCGGGCGTCCTCCAGGGCGCGGTCGGCGGCGGCCATGGCGAAGTGGGAGAACCGGTCGGTCTGGACGAGGAAGCGTTCCTCGATCACCGACGGGTCGAAGGCACGGACCTCTCCGCCCACCCGTAGCGGCAGGTGGTCGCAGCCCTCGCGGGTGATCCGGTCCAGGACGCTGACGCCCTCCTGCGTGGACTTCCAGAAGGTGTCGGTGCTCGTTCCGTTGGGCGCGACCACACCGATTCCGGTGACGGCCGCGCGCCGGGTTCGCGGTGCGCTCATCGTGTCCTCTCCCTCGGCCGGGTCAGGATCACCGCGGACTGGAAGCCGCCGAACCCGCTGCCCACGGAGAGCACGCTGTCCAGCCTCCGCTCACGGGCGACGCGCGGGACGTAGTCCAGGTCGCACTCGGGGTCCGGGGTCTCGTAGTTCGCGGTGGGCGGTACGGCCTGGTGGACCAGGGCCAGCACGCAGGCCACGACCTCGATCGCCCCGATCGCCCCGAGGGAGTGGCCCACCATGGACTTGATGGAACTCATGGGGGTGGCGTACGCGTGCGGGCCCAGGGCCCGCTTCACCGCGGCCGTCTCGTGCCGGTCGTTCTGCCGGGTGCCCGAGCCGTGCGCGTTGACGTAGTCGATCGCCGAGCCGTCGAGGCGGGCGTGGTCCAGCGCGTCCTCGATCGCCCGGGCCATCTCCAGTCCCTCACTGGTCAGACCGGTCATGTGGTAGGCGTTGCCGAAGGTGGCGTAGCCGCTGATCTCGCAGTACACGTGGGCGCCGCGGGCGCGGGCGTGCTCCAGCTCCTCCAGGACCAGCACCGCCCCGCCCTCGCCCATGACGAACCCGTCGCGGTGGGCGTCGAAGGGGCGGGAGGCGTGCGCGGGGTCGTCGTTGTTCGGGGACGTGGCCTTGATCGCGTCGAAGCAGGCCATGGTGATCGGTGAGATCGGCGAGTCCGACGCGCCGGTCACACAGATGTCGGCCCTGCCCTCCTCGACGGTGTGGAAGGCGTACCCGACCGCGTCCAGGCCCGAGGTGCAGCCGGTGGAGACGGTCTGCACCGGCCCGCGGGCCCCGAAGCGCTCCGCCACCATCGACGCGAGCGTGCTCGGCGAGAACGCGCGGTGCAGTTGGGGGCCCGCCTCGCGGTGGTCCACGTCCCAGCGCTGCCCGCCGTGGCTGACCAGGACGTAGTCGTGCTCCAGACGGGTGGTGCCGCCGACCGCCGTCCCCAGGCAGACCCCCACCCGCCACGGGTTCTCCCCGGCCAGGTCGAGGCCGGCGTCCCGTACCGCCTCCTGACCGGCGACCAGGGCGAACTGGATGTAGCGGTCGGCACGTTCGATCTGCTCCGGGTCCAGTCCGCAGGCCACCGGGTCGAAGTCGCACTCGGCGGCGATCCGCGAACGGAGGCCGGCCGGGTCGAAGAAGGTGATGCCTCGCGTCGCGGTACGGCCGTTGGCGAGCAGATCCCAGAACGCCGGGACGCCGATCCCGCCCGGTGCCACGACGCCTATGCCGGTGACCGCCACGCGCCGGGTCATGAACGGACCTGACCTCGGTCGGCCGGCCGGGCACCGCCCGTCCCGGCGCCCTCCGCGGCGACGGCGACGGTGTCCGTCTCCTCCGTGTCGACATGACCCAGCTGCGGGCGCGGGGCGAGCGGGCCCAGATGGAAGACGATACGGGCCTCCACGTCACCGACGTTGCGGAAGCGGTGCCGCATATAGGCCGGGATCATCAGCCCCTGCTCGGGCTGCAGCGGTGCGGGTTCGCCGTCCAGATCCACCTCGAGGCGGCCGCAGACGACGTACACGAACTCCTCGGAGTACGGGTGGTAGTGCTCGCCGATGCGCTCTCCGGGCTGCACGATGGCCACGCCCATGAAACCGCTGGTGGAGCCGACCGTGGCGGGGGTGAGCATGGCGCGCAGATCACCGCCGCGCCTGCGGTTGGGGTCGATCTCGCTGAGGTCCACGATTCTGGGACGGGGTTTGATCACGTCGTTCCTCCGATAGGGCTTGCGTCGACATGGGCTGGGGTCGGCCGCCGCGCCGCCGCGGCCCGCCGACGCGGGTCAGGGCCGCGGCCCGCCGGCGCGCGGGTCAGGCCTCGGGCGACCGGCGGTCGGTGATGAGATCCATGCGGGCGAGCGCAAGGAAGCGGGCGAGGTCGCCGTGCTTGAGCGCGGAACCGTCCGCACCGACGGCGCGGCCGTCCAGGAGGGTCGTCAGCTCCGCCACCTGCCCGGGGTCCGGCAGGCCGAGGGACAGGGCGGGGTCGGCCTCAAGCCCGCCGCGGATGTCGATCAGGCGCACCACGATCTCGTCGCGCTGGAAGATCGTGCTGCTGCACACCGGGCTGTGCGGGTCGTCCGCCGCCGCCTCGTCCCGCTGGGCGAGCAGCCGGGCCAGCCGCGTGCCGCAGCCCGGCCGGGCCGGATAGCACAGCGCGTGCCGCTCCGCCTCCGGGCACTCCTGGTCCGCCGTCACATGGTGCACGGCCGGGACCGCCGCCCGCGTGAAGAAGACCCGCGCTGACTCCGGGTCGGCAAGGTCCCGCTCCTGCTCCAGATACGGGTTGATGGCCTCCTCGACGGCCCGCACCTCGGGCTGCCGGGAGACGTGGCGCAGCGCGGCGAGCAGGTCGCCGCGCACCTCGATGGCCCGCACGACCCGGTTGCCGTGCATGAACAGGGAGGTGCGGCACAGCCGTGTGGTGTCGTCGACCTCCGCCTCGGGCGAGGCGTAGTCCGAGAGGATCCTGGCGACCGTCGGTTCGCTGCCCGGCTTGACGGTGAAGGTGAGCGCGTGGCGGATCACGCCGTCCCCGATCCGGGGCGACGTCTGCAGGCGGCGCTGCCCGGGCCGGGAGCCCGATGCCTCGCTGCCGGTCTCGCGGACGATGTGGAAGCGCAGCGACCTGGTGTCGCGGACACAGCTGTGCAGCGGCTTCACCATCTGCACGTGCTCCTCGCTGTTCACCCAGTCGAGGAAGGGCGGGGCGCTCTCCCACTCGCTGGTGATGAGCCACTGGGAGGGATTCTCGATCGACTGGCAGAGCTGGTCGCTGACATGCCCGGGGACGGACGCGACCTGGTTGCACAGTTGCTCGTACGCCTCCAGGAACTGCTGCTGGGCTCCGTCGTAGACGTCCACCAGGAGGACGACACGGAGTCCGGAACCATCGAACACGGACTGGGAGACCCGTTTGGACACCTGTCGCGTCGCTGGCTCTGAAACACGGTCAGACGTTGTGGTCATCCTGCGCACATCTCCTTCGCGGGGCAGAGGTCGACGACGGCCGCGGGTGACGCGACGTCAGCGTTCCTCCACCCTGTGCCGGTCCCCAGGAGCGCGCGACTCGTATGAACCACGTGGGTGATGGCGCGCGGGGCCCGCTCCCGGAGCGTGCGGGAGATCCGGCGCGGCCCCCGCCCGCCGACCCGCCGGACCCCTCGCCACCCGTGCGGACGACGCGCCGTTTGCGTCCGGGGCCGCCGTGGTCAGAAGCCTCAACACGGCTGTGGCGCAGCCTGGTTGGGTGCGCCTGCCGCCGCACGCGGCGACCGGCGGCCGCGGGCCGCGGTCCCCGAAGGAGTGATCACGTCACCCGGGAGGGAGCCACGGGTGTCGCCGTCCGGGATGCCCGACCGGCCCGGCTGCCGGCCGCCGTTCCGGCCGCCGGTACCAGGCGCCGGTACGGACCCTCACCGGCGGTCCGGGAAGGGCGGTCCACGGCGTCACGGGACGCGGCCCCCGGCGGGCCGATGGCTGCCGCGGCCGGCGCCCCACCCGGCCCGCGACACGGACCCGACCGCCCCGGGCCCCGGGAGGCGACGCCGGCACTCGTCGCGGCCGAAATCCACGGGCCGGCTCACGCCTCCCGCCGGGCAGGCCCCTGGCACTCGTGAAGAACCCTGGTCGTCGCGGAGCCGACCGCCCTACGGCGGCGCCGCGGCCTCGGTCCCGATCGCCTCACCGGCCCGCGGGGTGATCCTGCATCCCCAGGAACCGGCCGTGCCATGTGTGGTACCAGACCGCGCCCGTATACGAATTGACCGAGAGCATGCCGGTGATCCGGTCACCGCGCAGCGTGTGCAGGGTGTAGTAACCGGGGAACGCCTCGGGCTCGGCCGCGTGCAGGGCAGGGCGGTGCTCGCGCAGCCACTGGTCGGCGATCCGCACGGCCCGGTCGGCGCCGATCACCGGGGTGCCGGTCCCGGCGCCGGCGCCGGCGGGCATCATGCCGTAGGCGGTGTTCCACATCATGGCCGGGCCGAACTCCGGCCGGACCGTGCCGCCGGGGTCGACGAGGACCTCGGTGGCGCCCTTGCCGTCGGGGCCGAGGAGTTCGGCGTAGTAGCCGTTGCTGAACTGCATGACCTCCCCGACGTGCAGGTTCCATCGCTCGGCGAAGCGCCCGGCGGCCCGGTCCGCGTCGGCGAGAGTGCGTACGGGGCCCTCATGGGTGACGGCGCCCACCATCGTCCTGGGGGCATAGGGGCCGCGGGGACCGTGATGCCCGCCGCCGCTGCCCGTCACCCACACCAGTGAGGCGATCAGCGCCGCCACGGCGACGACCAGCACGGTCAGAGGCAGCCACCGGCCCCGCGGCCAGGCGGTCATCGCGGCCTCGGCCGGTGAGCGGCCAAGTGCTTGCGGGCCTCGGCGTAAGTGTCGGCGTCGATCTCGCCGGAGGCGAAACGCCGGTCGAGGATCTCCTCGGGTGTCTCGCGTGTCTCGCGTGGCGCCGGCCCGCGGTGGGTGCCGCCGTCGCGGGGCGCGGTGTGGTGTGTGAGGCGGACCACCGCCCACACCGCCAGGGCAATCAGCACGATCCACAGCAGGGGCATGAAGGCCATCCACGCCCAACCGCCGCCGTTCCAGTACATCATCGCGGCTCACCTCCGCACGAGGGTTCTTCCTTTCACTCTCCGCCGTGCCCGGGTGGAACGGCAGGGCCCTTCGGCCCTGATGCCGGACCGCTCGGCACCGCGTGCGGTCGTCCGACGGGCGTCCCGGGGCGGGCCCGCCCCGGAGCGCTCACCCGGCGGAGTCGGGGGCCACAGGGCGGGCGGTCAGCAACGACCGGAGTGCGCCGCCGGTACGCAGGCGGGACACCAGGGGGCGGACCAGGCCGCGCAGGGCCAGGGCGGCGACGAGAGCGACGGGTCCGGCGATGACGATGGCGCCGAGGACGTCGTGCGGGTAGTGGTCACCGACGTAGACGCGGGTGAAGCCCTCCAGGAGCGCGCAGACGGCGGCGATGGCGCCGAGCCGGCGGTCGAGGAGGAACAGCGCGGCGGCGGTGGCGGCGGCCGCGGTGGTGTGGCCGCTGGGGAAGGCGTAGTCGCTGGGGGCGGGGCACGCGTCGACGTAGTAGTCGTGGGGGAGGGCGCGGCAGGGACGGCCCTCCCCCACGAACTTCTTGATCACTTCGGCGACGGCGAAGGCGGCGACGACGCTGACCGGGGCGGCCAGGGCGAGGGCCATGGCGGAGTCGTCGCGACGACGGGCCCGCCACCAGCCGATCACCATCAGGACGGCGAAGACGCCCAGGCCGAGGTTGGTCGACAGCTCCACGGGGGTGTTGAGCCAGGGAGTGGCGCGGGCGAAGTCGGTGACCGAGGTGAACAGGGAGCCGTCGACGCGGGAGCCGTCGAAGGCGAGGTGGACCGATACTAAGGAGGTCATCAAGCGGGATCTTTCGGGCAGGCGGACACCGCGGTAACACCTGGATGCGGAAGGGTGAACGACAGCCTAACATCTACACGCGCGTAAAAGTCATGGCGGCATACGGGACCGTCGCGGCGGGGCGGCGTTCACCAGGCGCCGATCGTCTCCAGAAACAGATGGAGGTCGTGGGCGGCCTCCGCGCTGGACCAGGCCGCGGCGAGCAGGACCACGACGGTGGCGGCGACGAGCAGGGGATGGCGGCCGGGCGGCGGCGCGAGCAGGGCGGCCACCCGGCGGGGCACGGGTCCGGCGCCGGCGAGGGGACCACGACGGCGGCCGAGGATGCCGAGCGCGGCTCCCGGCGGACCGGAACGGGCGGGCGCCCGGCGGGCGGCGAGGGCGGCCTTGCCGACGGCGCGGGCGACACGGGCGCGGGCGTCGGTGGCGGCGGCCGCGTCCTCGTCGGCCCAGCGCTCGGTGGTGTAGGGCACGGCGCCGGCCAGCGGGCGCAGCAGCGGGTTGGCTGCGGCCCCGAACTGGGCCAGCGCGACGAACGCGTAGTGGTGGGCGGCCAGGTGGGCGCGTTCGTGGGCGAGCAGGATCTCGTGCTCGCCCGCGTCCAGCACGTGCAGCATCCCGGTGGAGACGACGACGCGGCCGGGCAGTCCGGGCAGGGCGAAGGCGTCCGGTGCCGGATCGTCGACGACCACCAGTCCGTCGCGCGCCGGCATGCAGGCCGCGTCCAGCGCGGCAGCGGCCAGGGCCCCCGTGCGGCGCCAGAGCATACGGGCCGTGGTGACCACCGCGCCGCCCAGGAGCAGCCCGGCGATCAGGGCGACGGACAGCTCGGTGGGATCCTCGCGCCGCGCGACGGGCACCGACCAGTGGCCGAGCCCGGCGATCCCGGGCACCAGGGTCAGCCCGGCGATGGTCAGCAGGCCCAGCGAGACGGTACTCGCCACCGCCAGCACCAGCGAGGAGACGGTCAGCAGCCAGGTGGCCAGGCGCGGTTCGCAGCGCTGCGACACCTGCCGGGCGCCCAGCGGGGCCAGCAGGGGCAGCAGCAGCGGAAGGTAGACGACGATGCGCATCCGGGCCCCTCTCGTACGGTCGCCGGGCTCAGTCGCCGCTGTCCGGCTCGGGGCCGAGCAGCTGCCGCAGCAGGTCCGCGTCGGTGGCGGACAGACCGTCGGCGAAGCGGGCGAGCACCGCCTCCCGGTCGGGGCGCGTCTCCAGGACCGTACGCATCCGGCGGGCGGCGAGCCCGGCGTCGTCGGTCACGGGAGCGTACGCGTAGGCCCGGCCGCGCCGGGTGCGGGTGAGCAGGCCCTTGGCGTGCATGCGGGTGAGGATCGTCACCACGGTGCTGTAGGTCAGCTCGCCGCCGAGGAGCTCGGCGACCTCGCCCGGGGTCAGCGCGGCCTCGGCCCGCTGCAGCAGGCCGAGGAGTTCGGCCTCACGCGCGCCGTTGGGCAACCTGGGACCCCGGCCGTGTGTGTCGCCGTCCATGGGGTTCGTCGTTCCCTCACTCGTCGTGCCGTGGTGCGGTGCGTGCTTCCACGGCCGTGCAAAGGCTGCGCTTCGGCCCCGGACCAGGAGTCCGGGGCCGAACAGAGCCCCCTGTCGGATTCGAACCGACGACCTTCGCTTTACAAGAGCGGCGCTCTGACCAGCTGAGCTAAGGAGGCGTGCGCAGGCGCGCCCGTGCAGTGTACCCAGGTCCCGGCCCGGTCCCGTCGAGAATTTCCGCGAAGTTCACAGTCCACCGGATGCTGACAGGGGAGGTGAACGCCGGGTACCGTCCTGAACCAGTTCACTCTTGTGGACTACACCACAACGGAACCCCGTAGTGGCAACCACCTTTACAACGGATCGTCCGGCACGTTCCTGCCGGTGAAGGGGGCCCATTCACCATGGCCACTGTCTCGTTCGACAAGGCGACCCGGATCTACCCGGGTTCCGACAAGCCCGCCGTCGACGCGCTCGACATCCAGATCGAGGACGGGGAGTTCCTCGTCCTGGTCGGCCCGTCCGGCTGCGGCAAGTCCACCTCGCTGCGCATGCTGGCGGGACTCGAGGACGTCAACGCCGGAGCCATCCGCATCGGCGACCGCGATGTGACCCACCTGCCGCCCAAGGACCGGGACATCGCCATGGTGTTCCAGAACTACGCGCTCTACCCGCACATGTCGGTCGCCGACAACATGGGCTTCGCGCTCAAGATCGCCGGCGTGCCGAAGGCGGAGATCCGGCAGAAGGTCGAGGAGGCCGCCAAGATCCTCGACCTCACGGAGTACCTGGACCGCAAGCCGAAGGCGCTCTCCGGCGGTCAGCGCCAGCGTGTCGCCATGGGCCGCGCCATCGTGCGCGAGCCGCAGGTGTTCCTCATGGACGAGCCGCTGTCCAACCTCGACGCCAAGCTCCGCGTCTCCACCCGCACCCAGATCGCCTCGCTGCAGCGCCGCCTCGGCATCACCACGGTGTACGTCACCCACGACCAGGTCGAGGCCATGACGATGGGCGACCGCGTGGCCGTGCTGAAGGACGGGATCCTCCAGCAGGTTGACTCGCCGCGGAACATGTACGACCGCCCGGCCAACCTGTTCGTCGCCGGCTTCATCGGCTCCCCCGCCATGAACCTCGTCGAGGTCCCGATCGCCGACGGCGGGGTGAAGTTCGGCAACAGCGTCGTGCCGGTCAACCGCGAGGCCCTGAAGGCCGCCGCCGACCGGGGCGACCGCACGGTCACCGTCGGCGTCCGCCCCGAGCACTTCGACGTGGTCGAGCTGGGCGGGTCCGCCGCCTCGTCCCTGTCCAAGGACACCGACGACACCCCGGCCGGTCTGGCCGTGTCGGTGAACGTCGTCGAAGAGCTCGGCGCCGACGGCTACGTCTACGGCAGCGCCGAGGTCGGCGGCCAGACCAAGGACCTGGTGGTCCGCGTGGGCGGCCGCCAGGTGCCGGAGAAGGGCGCGCAGGTCCACGTCGTGCCGCGGCCGGGCGAGACCCACGTGTTCTCGACGTCGACGGGCGAGCGTCTCTCCGACTGAGACCCGGGTTGACGAGGAGGGCCCCGCGGCGGACCGCGGGGCCCTCCTCGTGCTCTGCAAATACCCCGGCACAGAGGGCATTTCGATCGGCCGCGTCAACCCCTTACCCCGAAATCACGGGTTCCTCATCCCTCGAACCGGTGACTAAATGTCGCCAAATCACTACGCCGCGCTACTCTCACTCGCGTGAAGCATTCCTCTACTCCACGGACACGGCGCGGCCGTGGCCCCGCCCGCCGGGTCGGCCGCACCCTCGCCCTCGTTCTGCCCGTCGTCCTGGTGCTGTCCGGGACACTGGCGGTCACCCGCGTCAACTGGTCGGGGAGCCCCTCGGACTCGGTCCTCGCCGCCTCGGAGGCTTCGTCGGCGGACCTCTCAAGGCGCGCTTCCAGCCGCCCCCCGCAGGACGTGCTGCGCGACAGGCTCCTGCTGGAGCTCCAGGAGAAGGACCCGGGCGTCGCGCTCACACACCTCCAGCAGGCCGTCAACGGCCGCCCGTCGCTGGCGAGGCACTGCGCGTCCATCGCCCGCGCACTGGGCCGCGCCGCGGTCCGCGTGTACGGCCCCTCGCGCGCACAGTCCTACGCCCGCCCGGTCTGTGACACGTCCTTCGCCTCGGGCGTGTCGGCCCAGCACGGCTGACGCCCCGCCTCCATCCGGGGACCCCTTACCGGGCGAAGGGGCCGACGGGGCGCGACGTACAGTTCGGTCATGAGCGATCCGAACGCCGCCTCGCGCCCCGTTCAAGCCGTCATCCTGGCCGGTGGCCAGGGCTCACGGCTGCGTCCGTACACCGACGACCGGCCCAAGCCGATGGTGGAGATCCCCGGCACCGGGACCCCGATCATCGGCCACCAGCTCACCTGGCTCGCCCAAGAGGGCGTCACCGACGTCGTGGTCTCCTGCGGCCATCTCGCCGACGTCCTGCAGAGCTGGCTGGACTCAGCCGATCTGCCCGTCCGCGTCACCACCGTCGTCGAGACGGAGCCGCTCGGCCGCGGTGGCGGACTCCGGTACGCCGCCAAGCACCTCCCTCACCCCGACAGGCCCTGGTACGCGACGAACGGCGACATCTGGACCCGGTTCTCGCTGCGCGACATGGCCGACTTCCACGCCGAGCGCGACGCGGTCGCCACCCTCGCGCTGGCACGCCCGCGCATCCCGTGGGGCGCCGTCAAGACGGACGGCTTCGGCCGCGTGACCGACTTCATCGAGGCCCCGCCGACGACGTACGAGGTCAACGCGGGCGTGTACGTCTTCTCCGCCGAGTTCGCCACACTGCTCCCCGAGCGCGGCGACCATGAGCGGACCACCTTCCCCCGCCTGGCCCGGGAGCGCCGTCTGGCGGGTTTCCCCATTCCCCAGGGTGCGTACTGGCGGGCCATCGACACGGCGAAGGACCTCACCGAGGCGGCGAAGGAACTGGCGACGCTGGGGCGTTGACGCCCCGCGGCGCGCCGACACCAAGGCGTCACGCCCCACCACACACCGACACCAAGAGGTTGACGCCCCACCACACACCGGCGGCCGGCGGACATCGCGCCGGCACGGCATGCGTCGCGACGGGCCCGGCACACGTGTGTGCCGGGCCCGTCCACGAGGCGTGCGTGCCGGGTCATCCCCCGTGCGAGGTCACCCCAGCAGCCCGCCCACCAGTCCGTCAGAACCTCCCGAGCCGCCCCTTCCGCCGCTGCCCGCCCCGCCCGTCGGGCCGCCGGTACCGCTGCCGCCGGAGGACGACGGCCCCGCGCTGGTGCTGGGAGCCTGCCTGGCCGGCGCCGAGTGCGGCGGGGGCACCCGGCCCGTCGTGCCCTGGGTCTGGCTCGGCCGCCCGCCCGTGGCCGTGCCCGTACCCGTCGTGCCCGCCGTGTCCGGTGTCGTGGCCGCGCTCGACGGTGACGACGTCGTGCCCTGCGTGGCCGACGGCTGCGAGGCCGAGGGGGTCGCCTTGTGCCGGTCCTTCGCCGGCGTCTCGGGCAGCGGCGATCCCGGCAGCTCGTTGCGCGGTGCCTCCCCGGGCCCGGGGACGACCACCCGGTCCGCGTCCCGCACCGCACCGCCGAGCATCGCCCCGGTCAGCAGCGTGAGCCCGGACACGACCGCCGTCAGCAGCACGCCCCGGCGCAGCACGTACCGCCGCAGCTCCCAGATGTCCGCGCGCGGGCCGAGCCTGCGCCAGGCGCTGCCGGCGAGCCGGCCGTCCACGGAGTACACCGGTGCCCCGGCGATGATCAGCGGGGACCAGGCGGCGAGATAGATGATGTCGGGTGTGTCGTAGGCGGAGACCGTCCGCCAGCTGACGGTGACGATCAGCGCGGCCGACAGGATCGCCCCGGCCGCCGCCGCGACCCGCTGCCACAGGCCCAGGATCGTGAACACGCCCACGATCACCTGGAGGAAGGCGACGGCGAGACCGGTGCCCACGGGGTGGTGGAGTGCGAACTGCCGCAGCGGCTCGGCCGGTTCCCAGGGATGCAGCGTGGTGAGCCATGTGACCATGGAGCCCCGCTTTCCGCCGTCGAAGAAGACGCGGTCGCAGAGCTTGCCCATGCCGGAGTAGACGGAGATGGAGCCGAGGAGGATCCGCAGGGGCAGCAGCACCACGCCGAGGTTCATGCGGCGGCCGGGGTAGTAGGCGTGCCGAACCGGGTCGCCGGCGTTCCGCCTGGCCCGCGGCCCCGGCTCCCCGGTCGCGGTCTCGACCAGCAGCTCCCGCTCCCAGTGCTCCGCTTCGTCGTAGGCCGACTCGCCGTGGGCGCGTTCGTCGTAGGCGCGTTCGTCGTGGTCCGGGCCGTGGTGGCCGGGGCCGCCGTGGCCGGCTCCGCGGTACGCGGGTCCGCCGTGGGAGGGTTCACGGTGGAGGCGCTCCTCGTGGACGCCTTCGTCGTACGCGCTGCCGGCGCTGCGCATCTGCGGCAGCAGCCGTGTCCCGCCCACGTCGTGGCCGCGCGGCCCGGCGAAGGGCGAGGCCCCGGCGGTCCGTGCGCCCGGGTCGTCGTGACCACCGGTTCCCGGAAGGCCGCCGCCACCGATGCGCGGGAGGACCTGGGTCGCGCCCGCGTCGAGAGCCGACTCCTCGCCGTGGCGCACGCTGGCGCTCCGCGCGGCCTGCAGCAGCCGGTGGGCGCCGCTGTCGTCGGGTGCGGACCTGCCGCTCCAGACGACGGGCGGCCGGCGGCCGCCCGTGACGGCCCTGCCCGCCGTACCGACGGCGGGCAGGCGCGCGGTGTCCTGCGCGGCGCTCATGTGCCGTACGACCCGCGGGGACTGTGCGCGCCGTGCCGATCCGCCCAACTGCACACGGAAGCTCGCGTGGTTGACGATGACCTGCGCCGGGTCGCTCGGCACCTTCACCATGCTCAGGGCGGGAGTTTCGTCGAATCCCGACGAGCGGCCCCCCGTGGGTGTGCGGGGTGTTCTGGTCTCCACACTCATCTAACCGAGTGACGTGTGGTTAGGACACTGCCTTGACCGCGTGGATCTGTCCGGACCCCGTCAAGCTTGCCCTGTGCGACCGGATTACCCCGCACGAGCGAGCGAGGGAACGGCTGCTCGAACGCCTACGGCGTCGGCGTCAGGCGCGCCTGCGGGCCGCCTCGTACAGCACGATCCCCGCGGCCACACCGGCGTTGAGTGACTCGGCGCCGCCCGGCATCGGGATCCGCACCCGGACGTCGCAGGTCTCGCCGACCAGCCGCGACAGCCCCTTGCCCTCGCTGCCGACGACGATGACGACCGGACCGTCCAGGGCCTCCAGCCCGCCGAGTTCGGCTTCGCCGTCGGCGGCGAGCCCGACGACCGTGATCCCGGCCTTCTTGTAGGCCTCCAGGGCACGCGTCAGGTTGGTGGCGCGCGCGACGGGCGTACGGGCGGCCGTGCCCGCGGACGTCTTCCACGCCCCGGCGGTCATTCCGGCCGCGCGCCGCTCGGGCACGACGACGCCGTGCCCGCCGAAGGCGGAGACGGAGCGGACCACCGCACCCAGGTTCCGCGGATCCGTGACTCCGTCCAGGGCGACGATCAGCGGGTCCTCGCCCTCGTCGTAGGCGGCGTCGGCGAGGTCCTCCGGGTGCGCGTACTCGTACGGCGGAACCTGGAGGACGAGGCCCTGGTGGTTCAGGCCGCCCGTCATCCGGTCCAGTTCCGGGCGCGGGGCCTCCATGAGGTTGATGCCGCCGCGCTCGGCCGCGAGCTGCAGCGCCTCGCGCACACGCTCGTCGTTGTCGACGAACTGCTGGACGTAGAGCGTGGAGGCGGGCACGCCCTCGCGGAGCGCCTCGACGACCGGGTTGCGCCCGACGACCAGCTCGGACGGCGTCTTTCCGCCCGCACGGCGCTGAGGGCGTTGCTGGACGCGGCGCGCCTTCGCCTGGGCGGCGCGCTGCTTGGCGTGTCCCTTGCGCATCTCGGCGGGCGGAGTCGGCCCCTTGCCCTCCAGGCTCCGGCGCCGCTTGCCGCCGCTGCCGACCTGCGCGCCCTTCTTGCCGGACATGCGGCGGTTGTTCGCGGCCATGACCTACCCGTCTGTTGAGAATGCCGTACGTACGTCTGCAGTGTGCCGCCCGGAGTACCGGGCGGCACAATCGATCAGGGCCGGTCCGCGGGCCGGGCGGGAAGCGCCCGGCACCGAGACCAGGAGCGGTCAGCGCGGGCCGAGCGACCAGCGCGGCCCCTGGGGGCTGTCCTCGATGACGAGCCCGGACTGGCCCAACTGGTCGCGGATGGCGTCCGCGGTGGCCCAGTCCTTGCGGGCACGGGCCGCCTCCCGCTGCTGGAGCACCAGCCCCACGAGGCTGTCGACGACCCCGTGCAGCTCCTCGCCGCGGTCGCCCTCGCCGGCCCACCGGGGATCGAGCGGATCGAGGCCGAGGACGCCGAGCATGGCACGCACCTCGGCGAGCCGGGCCACGGCGGCCTCCTTGTCGTCGGCGGCCAGCGCGCTGTTGCCCTGCCGGACGGTGGTGTGCACGACGGCGAGGGCCCCCGGCACGCCCAGGTCGTCGTCCATCGCCTCGGCGAAGGCGGGTGGCACCTCGCCGGCGGGCTCGACGGTGCCGCCGGCCTTCTCGACGACGCGCTGCATGAAGCCCTCGATGCGCGCGAACGCGGACTCCGCCTCGCGCAGGGCCTCCTCGCTGTACTCGATCATCGAGCGGTAGTGCGGGGTGCCGAGGTAGTAACGAAGGACGATGGGCCGCCACTGCTTGACCATCTCGCGCACCAGGACGGAGTTGCCGAGCGACTTCGACATCTTCTCGCCGCTCATGGTGACCCAGGCGTTGTGCACCCAGTAGCGGGCGAACTCGTCGCCGAACGCATTGGCCTGGGCGATCTCGTTCTCGTGGTGCGGGAAGACGAGGTCGAGCCCGCCGCCGTGGATGTCGAAGGCGCTGCCCAGGTACTTGTGCGCCATGGCGGAGCACTCCAGGTGCCAGCCGGGCCGCCCGCGTCCCCACGGCGTCTCCCAGGTCGGCTCGCCGGGCTTGGCGGCCTTCCACATGGCGAAGTCGCGTGGGTCCCGCTTGCCCGTCTCCCCGGCCCCGGAGGGCTGCTGCAGGTTCTCCAGCTCCTGGTTGGACAGCTGCAGGTACCCGGGGAAGGACCGCACGTCGAAGTACACGTTCCCGTCGGCCTCGTAGGCGTGGCCGCGCTCGATGAGCGTGCGCATCATCTCGACCATCTCGGTCACATGCCCCGTGGCCCGCGGCTCGTACGTCGGCGGCAGGCATCCGAGCACGTCGTAGCCCTCGTTGAAGGCGCGCTCGTTCTCGTACCCGATCGCCCACCAGGGGCGGCCCTGGTCGGCCGACTTGGCGATGATCTTGTCGTCGATGTCCGTGACGTTCCGGATGAACGTGACCTCGTAGCCGCGGTACTCGAACCAGCGGCGCATGATGTCGAAGTTGAGGCCCGAGCGGATGTGCCCGATGTGCGGTGCGGCCTGCACGGTGGCACCGCACAGGTAGATCGAGACGCACCCGGGCTTGAGCGGGGTGAAGTCACGGATCTGCCGGGCGCTGGTGTCGTACAGGCGAATAGTCACGCGTCCAGGGTAGTGGGCCGCGGACAGTGCCTCACGCCCGTGCCCGTGGCGGCCGTCCATGTCGTGACCTTCCGGACGCCGCCGCGGCGGTCAGAGGCCGCCTACGACCTTCCGCGGAACGATCCGCACGACCACCCGCTCCGCGTCCCGGGCCGAGGCGGGGTTGAACTCGGCGTACTTCTTGCCGGTGTACTTGAGCGACAGCTCGTCGATGAGCTGCGCCCCGCCCTCCGTCGTCATCTGCGCGGTTCCCCGGATCTCCGCGTACTCGTAGGGGGAACGGGGGTCCTGGACGACGACGCTCACCCGGGGGTCGCGGTCCAGGTTCTTCTTCTTGCGCCGGTCGGCGGTGGTGGAGAAGAGGACGTGGTCGCCGTCCCGCTTGACCCACACCGGGGAGAGCTGCGGGCTGCCGTCGGGCTGGATCGTCCCGACGACGATGAAGACGGGGCTGTCGAGCAGGGCCTTGAGCCGGTCGGACAGTACGGCGGACGGCATGAGAACCTCCGGGACCTCGGTCGCTGGCCCCCCGGGTACCCTCGCACGCCGCCGGCTCACCCGCACGACGAGCACCGTGACGGCCGCCCTCAGCCCACCCACACCACGAACACCGTGACGGCCGCCCTCAGCCCACCCGCACCACGAACACCGTGACGGCCGCCCTCAGCCCACCCGCACCACGAACACCGTGACGGCCGCCCTCAGCCCACCCACACGACGAGCACCGTGACGGCCGCCCTCAGCCCACCCGCACCACGAACACCGTGACGGCCGCCCTCAGCCCACCCACACGACGAGCACTGTGACGGCCGCCCTCAGCCCACCCGCACCACGAACACCGTGGCGATCGCCATCAGCCCACCCGCACCACGAGCGCCGTGGCGATCGCCATCAGGCCCTCGTCGCGGCCCGGGAAGCCGAGGCCGTCCGTCGTCGCGCCGGACACGGAGACCGGTGCTCCCGCCGCCTCGGAGAGGACCTTCTGTGCCTCCTCACGGCGTCTGCCGATCTTCGGCCGGGGGCCGACGACCTGCACCGCGATGTTCCCGATCCGGAATCCGGCCGCCCGCACGATCCGCGCGGCCTCCGTCAGGAGTGCGACGCCGGACGCGCCCGACCACTCGGGGCGGCCCGTCCCGAAGTGCCGGCCCAGGTCGCCCAGCCCGGCCGCCGAGAAGAGCGCGTTGCACGCGGCGTGCGCGACCACGTCCGCGTCCGAGTGGCCCGCCAGGCCCGGGCCCTCGCCCTCCCACTTCAGGCCGGCGCACCACAGGTCCCGGCCCTCCTCGAAGGCGTGGATGTCGGTGCCGATGCCCACCTGGGGCAGCGGTGGCGCCTCAGAACCCATCGGTCAGCCTCCTGCGTGCCAGGACCGCCTCCGCGAGGACCAGGTCCAGGGGCCGCGTGACCTTGAACGCCTCCGCGTGGCCGGGGACCGCCACCACCGGCAGCCCCAGCTGCTCCACCATGCTCGCGTCGTCCGTCACGTTGTCCGTGACCGTCTCGTGGGCCCTCACCAGCGTCGCGCGGTCGAAGCCCTGCGGGGTCTGCACCGCGCGCAGCCGGGAGCGGTCGGGCGTGGCCAGGACGGGTTCCGGCTCGCCGGGCACACCCGCCGGCTCGACCTCCTTGACCGTGTCCGCGAGCGGCAGCGCCGGCACCACCGCCGGCGCGCCCTCCCGTACCGCCTCGATCACCGCGTCCACGGTCTCCACCGGGACGAGCGGGCGGGCCGCGTCGTGGACGAGGACGATCTCGTACTGCGGGGGCAGCGCGTCGAGGCCGCGTCTCACGGACTCCTGGCGCGAGTCCCCGCCGGGCACGACCAGGAAGTCCGAACGCTCCGGCAGCGCGTACGCGTCGAGCAGAGACTTGACCTCGGCGACCCCGTCGGGCGGGGCCACGACGACCACCAGTGAGACGGCGCGGGAGGCGGCCATCGCCCGCAGGGCGTGGATGAGCATGGGCGTGCCGTGCAGCGTGCGCAGCGCCTTGGGGGCGCCCGGGCCGAGGCGTACGCCCCGGCCTGCGGCCGGAATCACGACCGCGGTGGGCACTCCGGTGCGCGCAGGGCGCGAATCGTCAGACATGGGTTCCCGTCAGGTTTGTGCGCTCGGCCGGGGTGGGTATTGGCCTGGGGGTGTCCCCCGCTCGAAGGCGAGCCGAGAGCGCGGGGAAGTGCCGGGCGCGAGCCTCGACCGGACCCTTCCGTGACTTCCGGTCGAGCCGGCTGCCCGGGCCCGGCACGCCAAGTATCGGGGTCGCTCGTCGGCGTACCGCATCCGGGCAGCGTTGCCGTGCCCCGGCCGGGCTCCGTTCGGCATCGCCCGGCCGGTCCGAGTGCTCCGAGCGCGTCGTCGCCCCGCCGGGTCCGGACATGCCGCAGCGCCCGGCGACAGCTACTGCGTCATCGGGCACCGCGGCATGTACATGTGTGCTGTGCGCCGGTCCGTCCGCCGCGTACCCGGCCGGGATGGCGAGCGGGGCGGAAGGGCGTCAGGACGCGAGCACCTCGTCGAGCAGGGCCTCGGCCTTGTCCTCGTTCGTGTTCTCCGCGAGGGCGAGCTCGCTCACGAGGATCTGCCGGGCCTTGGCGAGCATGCGCTTCTCACCCGCGGACAGTCCGCGTTCCCGCTCACGACGCCACAGGTCACGCACGACTTCCGCGACCTTGATGACGTCGCCGGAGGCGAGCTTCTCCAGATTTGCCTTGTAGCGACGCGACCAGTTCGTGGGCTCCTCGGCGTACGGCGCGCGCAGCACCTCGAAGACCCGGTCCAGTCCGTCCTGACCGACCACATCACGCACGCCGACGAACTCCGCATTGTCCGCTGGCACACGTACCGTCAGGTCGCCCTGGGCGACCTTCAGCACCAAGTAGGTCTTGTCCACGCCTTTGATCTGGCGAGTTTCGATGGCCTCGATCAGCGCGGCCCCGTGATGGGGATAGACCACGGTGTCGCCAACCTTGAACGTCATGTGACAGGTACCCCTTCCGTGGCTATCCAGGGTAACACGGAAACCGCGTCTTCTGAATGGCGTTTTCGCAGGTCAGGGCATATCTCAGGGCTTGACAACCGCGCCAGGAACGTGCTGCGAAGGGGGAGCGGAACAGGGTATTCGCAGGTCGGAGCGGCTCTGCGGGCAGGGCGAAACCCGCACGTTACACGCATCGGAGGACTCCCGCGAGGCCCGGAACGCCCCCGTTTGTCCGCCTCCAAGCGCTTGCCTTCCACTACTCCGTTCAGCGTTCGGAGTCGGGTACGAGACGAATCCGGAATTGATCAAGCCGCTCGGCGATCCCACTTGTTGTCCCGTCATCGGTTTTCGGTACCGCCATGCATTCCTTACGGGAAATCCGCGAGTGCGGACCGGAGACGCTTATGTGAATGCGAGACCATGCACAGGTCAAACGGCTGATCGGACACCACGGGGACCGCGCACCGCGGCGGGGCGCACACCCCGCCCCGGGGCGGTCCCCGGGCCTGCGCCCGGGCCGGAAGTACCCCTGCTCGGGCGAAGCCGACGGCTTGGGGAGGGTCGGGTGCGGCGGCGGAAGGGCGGCTCGGTACCCTAAGGCCGCTGACAGACACTTAGGGCGGCTTTATCAGGGGGTCGCCCTGCTCCGCCCACGTTCAAGGAGTTGCCGCCGCCGTGAGCAGCAGCCTTCGACGCGGCGCCCTCGCCGCCGCCGCCATCGCGTTCTCCATCTCCTCGCTCGCCGCGTGCGGGGCCGGCAACAACAGCCAGACGCTCCAGATCAAGCCGGACAACGCAGCGACCAGCGTCGGAAGCATCAAGGTCCAGAACGCCGTCGTCATCACCCAGCCCGACCCGCAGTCCACCGGCCCGGCCGTGATCTCGGCGACCGTCTTCAACAACAGCGGAACGCCCCAGACGCTGGACTCCATCACGATCGACGACACCGGCAAGACCGCCGACCTCAGCCCCGCCTCGGGCAAGGGCAAGCTCACCGTCCCGGCCCACGGTTCCGTGGTGATCGGCGGCAAGGGCAATGCCTCCGCCGTGATCGAGAGCAGCCGCGAGGCCATCCAGGACGGCAACGCGCAGAAGATCACGTTCAGCTTCAGCAAGACCGGCGATGTGAGCCTGCGGGCGTTCGTCGTCCCGGCCACGAGCTACTTCGACAAGTGGGGACCCAGCAGCATCCCGTCGCCGACCGCCACCGAGGCCGGGACCTCCAGCCCGGGCACGGAGACGACCGGCACCCCGACGGGCGAGGCGACCTCGACGGCGACCGCCACCGGCACGGCCGGCTGACGGTCTCCCGGCCGCACCCGCACGACGGAGGGCGGCACCCCGGCCGGGGTGCCGCCCTCCGCTGTGCCTCAGACGCACCGCGCCACAGACGCACCGCGCCGCAGACGCGTCCGCGGCCTACGGCTCGAACTTGTAGCCGAGGCCCCGGACGGTCACCAGGTAGCGCGGGGCACCCGGGTCCGGCTCGATCTTGGCGCGCAGACGCTTGACGTGGACGTCGAGAGTCTTGGTGTCTCCCACGTAGTCGGCGCCCCAGACGCGGTCGATGAGCTGCATACGGGTCAGCACTCGGCCGGCGTTGCGCAGCAGCATCTCCAGGAGGTCGAACTCCTTGAGCGGCAGGTCGACCTTGGATCCGGACACCGTGACCACGTGGCGGTCGACGTCCATGCGCACCGGCCCGGCCTCCAGGGCGGCCGGCGCCACCTCCTCCGGCTCGCCCCGGCGGCGCAGGACCGCCCGGATCCGGGCGACCAGTTCCCGCGAGGAGAACGGCTTGGTGACGTAGTCGTCGGCTCCTATCTCCAGCCCGACAACCTTGTCGATCTCGCTGTCCTTGGCGGTCACCATGATCACCGGGACGTTGGAGCGGCCGCGCAACTGCCGGCAGACCTCCGTGCCGGGCAGACCCGGCAGCATCAGGTCGAGCAGGACGAGATCGGCGCCGTTGCGCTCGAACTCGTCGAGACCGTCGGGCCCCGTGGTCGCGATGGCGACCTCGAAGCCCTCCTTGCGGAGCATGTAGGACAGGGCGTCGCTGAAGGACTCCTCGTCCTCGACGACGAGCACTCGGGTCACGGAAGGACCTCCGGGGCGGGAAGCGGTTCGTACGGGGATGAGACGGTGGCCGTCCCGTCGGGCCGGCCGTCCTCGTCTTCGAGGTCGGACGGGTGTTCGGTCGCGCGGTCGCGGGCGGCACCCGCCTCCGGCAGCCGCAGGGTGAAGGTGGAGCCTTGGCCCTCGGAGCTCCACACCGTGACCTCCCCGCCGTGCGAGGCGGCCACGTGCTTGACGATCGCCAGCCCGAGACCCGTGCCCCCCGTGGCACGGGAGCGGGCCGGGTCGACACGGTAGAAGCGCTCGAAGATGCGCTCCTTGTCCTTGTCGGAGATGCCGATGCCCTGATCGGTCACGGCTATCTCGATCATGTCGCCGCCGGGCGCGGACACCCGGCGGGCGGCGATGCCGACGCGGGTGCGGGCGGGCGAGTAGTTGACAGCGTTCTCGACGAGGTTGCCGAGGGCGGCGGCCAGCTGGCCCCGGTGGCCCCACACACGCAGATGGGCGGTGCCTCCGGCGGCCATGGTGATCTGCTTGGTGGAGGCGGCGTGCCGGCAGCGGTCGACGGCCTCGGCGACGAGTTCGTCGACGCGCACGGACTCGGCGTCCTCAAGGGGGTCGTCGTTCTGCACCCGCGACAGGTCGATGAGCTCCTGCACGAGATTGGTCAGCCGGGTCGCCTCGACCTGCATCCGGCCCGCGAAGCGCTCCACGGCCTCGGGGTCGTCGGAGGCGTCCATCACGGCCTCGGAGAGCAGCGACAGGGCGCCCACCGGGGTCTTCAGCTCATGGCTGACGTTGGCGACGAAGTCGCGGCGCACCGCCTCGATCCGGCGGGCCTCGGTGAGGTCCTCGACCAGCAGCAGCACCAGCCGGGAGCCGAGGGGAGCCACCCGCGCGGACACGGCGAGCGCCTCTCCCCCGCGCCCGGTGCCGCGGCGCGCCAGGTCCAGCTCGACCTGGCGTATCTCGCCGTCCCGCCGGGTGTCGCGCGCCATCCGGAGCATGGGCTCGACGGAGAGCCTGCCCCCGCGCACGAGGCCGAGGGCGTACGCGGCGGAGCTGGCCTTCACGACGGCGTCGGCCTCGTCGAGCACGACCGCCGAGGACCGCAGGACGGACAGCACGGTGTCCACGCCCGGCGGGAGCACGGGGTCGGTGTGCAGGGAGGTGCGGGTAGGGCGTTTCTGGTCGCGCTCGCTCCAGCGGAACGCCAGCATGGCGATGACACCGGTGAGCACACCGGCGATCGCTGCCGCTGCGGCGACCGCCGCGTTCACGTCCACGCGTCCAGGTTAGGCACGCCCCGACCCCTGGCCGAAGCCATCGGAGTGCGACCTCGAACACTCGTCGCCCAGAGTTCACCTTGGAGCCAGTGATGGTTCATTTGGGGTGACGGAAACCGTCGCGTACGGGCCGGAACGTGGGAGCGTGGGGTGCGTGGAGTGCCGTGTCCGTCGTGTCGGCCATGGCGATGACGGGACCCCGGCCCCGGCCTCCGGGCCCCGAAGAGACATGAGAGAGGGACACCCTGATGCGGGACGCGTACCACGAGGAACTTGACTCGATCGGCGAGGGCCTGGTCGACATGGCCCGGCTCGTCGGGTCGGCGATCGGGCGCGCCACGACCGCCATCCTCGACTCCGACCTGAAGCTGGCGGAGTCGGTGATCGAGGGCGACAAGAAGATCGACGATCTCCAGCACGACCTGGAGGCGCGCGCCATAGCCCTGCTCGCCCGCCAGCAGCCGGTGGCGACGGACCTGCGCATAGTCGTCACGTCGCTGCGGATGAGCGCCGACCTCGAGCGCTCGGGCGACCTGGCCCAGCATGTCGCGAAGCTGGCCCGGCTGCGCTTCCCGGAGCGCGCCGTTCCGCACGACCTGCACGCGACCATCCTGGAGATGGGCCAGCTCGCCCAGCGCCTGATGGCGAAGACGGCCGAGGTCATCGTCACCAAGGACGTCGATCTGGCGATGCAGCTGGAGCAGGACGACGACGCGATCGACCTGCTGCACCGCGCGCTGTTCCAGCACCTCATGGACGACCGCTGGAAGCACGGCATCGAGACCGCCGTGGACGTCACCCTGCTGGGCCGCTACTACGAGCGCTACGCCGACCACGCGGTCGCCGTGGCCAAGCGCGTGGTGTACCTGGTGACGGGTGAGCACGCGGACGAGCTCCAGCCGGAGATCCAGCCGGTGACGGGGGCCGAGGGCGCCTGACGGGCCCGGGTCCACCGGGCTCCAGGGGGCCCGTACGGGCCCCGGAGAGCCCGCCCAGGGCGCGTGCAAGCATCTGTGCGCCGTTGATGCGCCCGGCGGAGTGGGCGTGAAATGGGTGACAGGCACCAGTCTCGACAGCCTTGAGGAGGGCCCATGGCCGAGACCCCCAGCGCCCCCGACCCCACGCAGGAGCGCGAGACCGAACAGCCCGCCGAGATCAAGAGCCTGCCACTGGTCGGCGCGTGCGGCTGCGGCTCCGGCTGCGGGTGCGGGTGCCAGTCCGGCGCACCGTGCCAGTGCGGCTGACGGCGGACCCGAAGATCCGGCGGAGCGAGGAACACCGCACGGCGACGAGTACGACGACGAGGGGCCCGGCCGCGTGCCGGGCCCCTCGTCGTCGTACGGGCGGGATCCGGCGGGCCCCTCCGCCCTGCGCGGCGGCCGTTCGCAGCCGACGCCGTCCGAGTGCAGCATGGAAGGGAGAACAGGCCGAGCCCACCGAAGGGAAGTGCGGAGCCATGACCCAGTTCATCGACGTCCACCACGGGATGAAAGGCATCACGGCCGACCAGCTGAAGCAGGCCCACAAGGCCGACCTCGCCATAGAGAAGGACGAGGGCGTGCACTTCGAGAGGGCGTGGGCGGACCCGGAGTCCGGAATCGTGTACTGCCTGTCCGAGGGCCCCTCGGCCGAGGCGGTCCAGCGCATCCACGAACGGGCCGGCCACAAGGCCGACGAGATCCATCCGGTGCCGCTGTCCATCTGGTGACCGGCACGTGAAAGCGGACCGATTTCTCCCCTCCCCCGCACACAGCAACCACTCGAACGGTTGAGCGAAGAAAGGTAATGATTCGGCAAAGCCGCCCGTGCGGGAAATGGGACGCCCGGCTCCGGCGTTCGCATGCCGTAGGGGCGCTGTGCGCCGCCCCCGCACAGCATGCCCCCAGCAAGGAGGAACGCCACGTGAGCCAGTACGCCGGCAGGCTCGGGCGTCGCTCCCCGGCAGCTCCCCCGCGGCTCCGCCTTCCGCACCGCAGGCCCCGCCGCGTGGCCATGCTCTCCGTGCACACCTCACCGCTCCACCAGCCGGGCACGGGCGACGCGGGCGGCATGAACGTCTACATCGTGGAGCTGGCCCGGCGCCTGGCCGCGATCAACGTCGAGGTCGAGATCTTCACCCGCGCGACCACGGCCGCGCTGCCGCCGACCGTCGAACTCATCCCCGGCGTCCTCGTCCGGCACGTCGACGCCGGCCCGTACGAGGGCCTCGCCAAGGAGGACCTCCCCGCCCAGCTGTGCGCCTTCACCCACGGCGTGATGCAGGCGTGGGCCGGCCACCGGCCCGGCCACTACGACCTGGTGCACTCCCACTACTGGCTCTCCGGCCACGTCGGCTGGCTCGCCGCCCAGCGCTGGGGCGCCCCCCTGGTGCACGCCATGCACACCATGGCCAAGGTCAAGAACGCCGCCCTCGCCGCGGGCGACACCCCCGAGCCCGCCGCCCGCGTCATCGGCGAGACACAGATCGTGGCCGCCGCCGACCGGCTCATCGCCAACACCGACGAAGAAGCCGCCGAACTCGTACGGCACTACGCCGCCGACCCCACCAAGGTCGCCGTCGTCCACCCCGGCGTGAACCTGGAGCGCTTCCGCCCCGCCGACGGCCGGGCCGCCGCCCGGGCCCGGCTCGGGCTTCCGCAGGACGCGCTCATTCCGCTGTTCGCGGGGCGCATACAGCCGCTCAAGGCGCCCGACGTGCTGCTGCGGGCCGTCGCCGTACTCCTCGCCCAGCGCCCCGGGCTGCGTTCCCGCCTCGTCGTCCCCGTCGTCGGCGGCCCGAGCGGCAGCGGTCTCACCAAGCCGGAAAGTCTGCAGAAGCTCGCCGCGCGACTGGGCATCGCGGACGTCATGCGCTTCCGCCCACCGGTCCGGCAGGACGAGCTCGCCGACTGGTTCCGCGCCGCGTCCGTGCTGGTCATGCCCTCGTACAGCGAATCCTTCGGGCTCGTCGCCATCGAGGCTCAGGCCACCGGTACGCCGGTGCTCGCGGCCGCGGTCGGCGGGCTGCCGGTCGCCGTCCGGGACGGCCGCACCGGATTCCTCATACGGGGACACGATCCCGCCGCCTACGCGCGCGTGCTGCGCGCCTTCGCCGACGACCCGGGGCTGACCGACCGCATGGGCGAGGCCGCGGCCCGGCACGCCGAGTCCTTCGGCTGGGGCACGGCCGCCGCCGCGACGGCGGAGGTGTACACGGCGGCGATGCAGTCCCACCGGCGCCGGGTGCGCACGCACCACGACTGACGTCCCCACGGCACCCGCGCGCGCCCCGCCCGGTGTCCGTCGCGCCGCCCTCACCGGCCCCGGCAGCGGCCGCAACCCGTCGCGTACGCTCCCAGCATGTCTGAGGCACAGCGAGCGGCACAGGTCATCGAAGAGGTCCTCAAGGACGCCGAGCTGGAGTGGGAGAGTCCGCGGGCGCGCTCGTACGTCGTGAAGCTCCCCGGGACGCGCAAGCTGTCGACCACCGTCTCGCTGATCGTCGGCAGGCACTCCCTCTCCCTCAACGCCTTCGTGATCCGGCGCCCGGACGAGAACGAGTCCGGCGTGCACCGCTGGCTGCTGGAACGCAACCTCAAGCTGTACGGGGTGGGTTACGCCGTCGACCCGCTCGGCGACATCTATCTGACCGGCAGGCTGCCGCTGGCCGCGGTCACCGCGGACGAGGTCGACCGGCTGCTGGGCTCCGTCCTGGAGGCGGCGGACGGAAGTTTCAACACCCTTCTGGAACTGGGCTTCGCCTCCGCGATCCGCAAGGAGTACGCGTGGCGGGTGTCGCGCGGCGAGCCGACCCACAACCTGGAGGCGTTCCGGCATCTCACCGAGCGCGCCGAGAGCTGACCCCCGGCACGCCCGCCGCCCGTCGCGGCGCGTCACTCAGGCCGAGCCGACCTCGGTCCCGGCCGCCTCCAGGCGCGCCCCCGCCGCCGGCTCCTGAGCCGGGAGACGGCGCATCAGCGCCCCGTACCCCGCCGCGGCGCCCGTACCGAGCACCGCGCACACCCCCCACAGCCATATGGCGCCGAACCGGTCGATGACGAAGCCGGACAGCAGCGGGCCGACCAGGGCGGCCACCGACCACGACAGGGTGTACATGCCCTGATAGCGGCCGCGCCCGTGCACCGGGGAAAGGCGCACGACGAGACCGGTCTGGGTCGGCGCGTTGACGATCTCCGCCAGCGTCCACACGCACACCGTCAGCACGAAGACGCCGACCGACCCCGCGAAGGCGGTGAGCCCGAAGCCGTACCCCGCGAGCAGGGACGAGACCACCAGAAGCCGACGCGGGTCGCGGTGCTCGATGACACGGGTGACCGGGATCTGCAGCACGACGATCAGCACACCGTTGACGGCGATCGCCATACCGTAGTCCGCGGGCGTGAACCCGGCCCGGCCCATGGCCACCGGCAGGCCCACGTAGGCCTGCTGGAAGATGAGCGCGACGAGGAAGCACAGACCGACCACGCTCATGAAGCGGCCGTCGCGCAGAACGGTGCCGAGACTCACGTCCGCGGCGGCCTCCTTGCCGGCCCGCACCGGCCGTGACTCGGGCAGCTTCACGCAGACGACGACCGCGCAGAGCATCGTCATCCCCGCCTCGATCATGAACCCGGCGAGATAACTGACCTCGGCGACGAAGCCCGCGGCCACGGAGGAGACGGCGAAACCGAGGTTGATCGCCCAGTAGTTGAGGGAGAAGGCCCGGACCCGGTCCTCGGGCCGGACGATGTCGGCCATCATCGCCTGCACGGCGGGGCGGGAGGCGTTGGCGGCCATCCCCACCAGGAAGGCGACGGCCGCGATCGCGACCGGGTCGCGCATGAAGCCGAGCACGGCGACGGAGAGCGCGGTGGACGACTGGGCGACGAGAAGGGTCGGCCGCCTCCCGAGCCGGTCGGTCATCACGCCCGCGCCGAGGGAGGAGATCACACCGCCGAGCCCGTGCAGCGAGGCGACGAGGCCGGCGTACGAGGCGGAGTACCCGCGCTCCAGGGTCAGGTACAGGGCCATGAAGGTGGCGACGAAGGCGCCCAGCCGGTTGACGAGCGTGCTGGTCCACAGCCACCAGAACTCGCGGGGGAGACCGGAGACGGTCTGCCGGGCAGCGTGTTTCAAGGTGGCGAGCGGCATGAGAGGTCCCCCACGGATGTAAGTGGCTCAAGCGGTATCCACAACTTACGAGCGCCGGGCTCCGGACGGCCACCCGATTAACAGATGCCGTCAACCGACGCACCGCCGAACGGGCCGACGTCCGCCAGGCGGGCACGGGCGCGAGCGATCAGGGGGTTCGATTACGCTCGGGGCCATGGCCGACGCACCGTACAAGCTGATCCTCCTCCGCCACGGCGAGAGCGAGTGGAACGCGAAGAACCTGTTCACCGGCTGGGTGGACGTCAACCTGAACGAGAAGGGCGAGAAGGAGGCCGTCCGCGGCGGTGAGCTGCTGAAGGACGCCGGCCTGCTGCCCGACGTGGTCCACACCTCCCTCCAGAAGCGCGCGATCCGCACCGCGCAGCTCGCGCTGGAGGCCTGCGACCGGCACTGGATCCCCGTCCACCGCTCCTGGCGCCTGAACGAGCGTCACTACGGCGCCCTCCAGGGCAAGGACAAGGCGCAGACGCTCGCCGAGTTCGGCGAGGAGCAGTTCATGCTGTGGCGCCGGTCCTACGACACCCCGCCGCCGCCGCTGGAGGACGGCACGGAGTGGTCCCAGTCCGACGACCCGCGCTACGCGTCGATCCCGCCGGAGCTGCGCCCCAGGACGGAGTGCCTGAAGGACGTCGTCCACCGCATGCTCCCGTACTGGTACGACGGCATCGTCCCGGACCTGCTGGCCGGCCGCACGGTCCTGGTCGCGGCCCACGGCAACAGCCTGCGCGCCCTCGTCAAGCACCTGGACGGCATCTCGGACGCCGACATCGCGGGCCTGAACATCCCGACGGGCATCCCGCTGGCGTACGAACTGGACGCCGACTTCAAGCCTGTCACCCCCGGCGGCACCTACCTGGACCCGGAGGCGGCCGCGGCAGCGATCGAGGCGGTCAAGAACCAGGGCAAGAAGAAGTAAGTCCGCACGAATAGGCCCCCTTCCTGCGGTATCTCCGCAAGTAGGGGGCTTGTTGCTGCACTGGGGCCGTCTTGGGGCCGTGAACTGCTCGACCGGGCCGCCAGGCGACAGGGCCGGGCGAGTGCGGCTTCGTCCGCTGCCTCGCCTCCGCCTGCGCTCCCGCATCCCGGAGGGCCGCGACCGCGATCTCGGCGTTCTCTTCGGGTATGCCGTCGAGGATCACGACGGGGGCTTGATCCGCCAGAACCTTGCTGCGCCAGAGGCTCAGTCCGGTCAGCCGGCGTACGACCTGGACGACATGGCCTTGTTCACCAGCTTCAGCTTTGACTGCACTTGTTCAGCACTTCGGGAGGCGCTGAAGCAACGTTGTGTTCGATCTTCACGAGAAGCGACAGCACGCCGCCACGGGCCGGGGGGGGCGCCGGCGCACGCCCCGGCAGTACGGCCGATTCACGGCCTGCGCGCGGCCGGTGCGAACAGACCCTCCGGGTCGTACGCGGCGCGGATGCGCTCGAGCCGCTCCTCGTGCGAGCCGAAGACCGCGCCCCGCAGCTCGCTCGCGTCCTCGCCGAGCCCGGCGAAGTTGACGTACGTCCCGCCGCTCGAGAACGGCTTCATCGCGTCCCATGCCGAGCGCGCCCACCCGATCGCGGCCTCGTCCAGAGCGGGATCCCGCCAGCCCGCGTCGATGCTCACGTTGTAGCGCGCGGACCGGTGCGCGAACGCGCTGTCATCGGGGCCCACGCGCGCCACAGCGCCGCCCAGGGTGCGGATGACGATCAGGCTCTCCGGAGTCGGCCGCCGGGAGTCCCAGTCCACCAGGGTCCGGATGGCCTCGTCCGTCAGGTCCTCCATGAAGTGCGACTTCATGAAGTAGCGTTCGCCGTCGGGGAACCGCCAGGTATTCGCGCTCTGCAGCGTGACGTACGGCACGGTTCCGCTCAGGTCCATGAGCGGAGGGCCCAGTTCGCGCTGCGGCGCCAGCGCGGCAGTGGCACCGTCGCCCGGCGGGCCGCCGTACACGGCGCCGACCATCACGCAATGCGATCGGTGCAGTTCCTGCGGGATCGCAGGGTCGGCGGGGACGCTCCAGAGCAGGATCTCCGGCGTGACCGTCTCTGGCGCGGTGTACGTCGCATCCCGCCAGGCCCGCAGCACTTCCTCGGCGCGCTCGTACGGGTGGAGAACCAGCACCCCGGCCACCTCCGGACCGAGCGGATGAAGGCCGAACTCGAAGGACGTGACGACTCCCAGGCCCCGGCCCCCGCCTCGCGCGGCCCAGAATATGTCAGGCTCCTCCTCCCGGCTCGCCGTGCGCACCGTGCCGTCCGCGGTGACGATCTCCAGCGAGCGGACGCTGTCGCAGCTCAGCCCGAACGTCCGCATCACGAACCCGAGGCCGCCGCCGAGCGTGAGACCGGCGATCCCGGTCGCTGAGATCTCCCCGCCAGGCGTGACCAGCCCGTGCAACTGGGTCTCACGGTCCAGTTCGCCCCAGGTCACGCCCGCCTGGGCGCGCGCGGTCCGGGCCGAGGGGTCGACGTGCACGCCTTTCATGTGCGACAGGTCGATCACCAGCCCGTCGTCGCACACGGCGCTCCCCGCGACCTGGTGCCCGCCGCCGCGGATGCTCACGACCGGCCGGTGCTCGCGCGCGGCCGCCACCGCCTCGACGACGTCGGCGGTCCCGGCGCACCGGGCGATCACTGCGGGCCTGCGGTCGATCAGCCCGTTCCAGACGGCCCGCGCCTCCTCGTAGCCGGGGTGACTGCGGTCGATCACCTCGCCGCGCAGCGAGGACCGGAGCCGTTCGGCCAGGGCCTGTTCGCGTGCCTCTGCCTGCTCGCTCGGCATGGGTCTCACCTCTCCCGGGCGCGCGGTGTGAGCTGCTCCTCGTTCCACGCTATGCCGGGGCGGACACCCCTGCATTGTGGCGAGGCCGCCCCGATCCGGCCCAGACAGGTGCCGCTTGAGGACGCGAAGTTCCCCCACAGCTCAGCCCAGCAACCGCCCGGAAGTAACCCGATCTTCCCAAGCTGAGAGCGCGAGTTCGATTCTTGTCACCCGCTCCAGGGGCGGTGTGACCCGGCACGGGCGCTGTCCTCACTGTCGGCCGGCGCCCGTCTCCTTGGCTCGGTCGTGGAGACTCACGGACCGTGCACCCGGTGATTGACCGCCCGACGGGCGACGGCAACAGACTGAGGGGGCGTCCCTACGAGATCCGTCGGGTAGCTCCGCCTCTCAGGCGCCCCAATTCCCGGCGTATTCCCGTAGGCGGTCGGCGAGTTCGGACGGATGGAGTTCGAGTGCACTCACGACTGACGCGTCCGACGCGACTCGCACCGGCGAGAAGTCGCCTATGTCGGGATCATCGAGCTCAGGACCGCTGCGGCGGTCCAGAGCCATGTCAAGTACGTCAGCGCGAAAGCAGTGCTGTACAACGGTTCCCTTTTCATCCGGTTCGGTCAAGGTCAGGAACTCGGTCACAGGGCCGGTCGTGGCACCGATCTCTTCCATCACTTCGCGGCGAAGGACCGCTTCAAAGTCGGCGTCCCCAGCTTCAACGCCCCCACCGACGGTCGTGGCCCGGTGAGCACTCGCGTCGGCGCTGCGGCAGGTGGGATTGCGTCGTCTGCACCTGCAGGGTGCCCCCTCCGGTTGAACACCGTCCGATCGGTCCCGTCCGGCGATGGCCCCGCGACAACGAGCTCCCCGTCCTCACCGTCCTTCCCTCTCCTCCCGTCGTGCCCCCTCCTGCCGTGATGACCGTCCCTCCCGTCCCGCCCCGCTCTGCCTGTCGGGCCGACAGGTCCGGGCGGACCAGAAGGACCGGAGGGGCCGGGCGGCCCCGGGGGGCCGTGCTCGATGCCGTTCGCCTGGAGGTCGATGCGCCGTGCCCGGAGTTCGTCGATCTGCTGTTGGTGGGCTACGAGCACAGCCGACTGCGCAACGACCACGACACTCAGCACCGCGCCGAGCACAGGGCGGCGCCGCGGGCTGCGCACCGCCTCGTTTTCGCCTCTCATGCCATTCCTTACGCTGTGTGACAGAGACTGTGCAAATGGCGGGGTCTCGGGGAAGGCGGACCACACGTCGAGTGCCTGTCCGGGGCGACCTCGAACGCCCCGAGTCCACCGGTCACTGCGCGGAGGCCCTGAAACACGTCACCGGCGAAGCCCGGGCGAGCACATGGACCTGACAGAAAGGCCCTCCGCGGACTTTGAGTTCAGCGACCGTCACAGCACCCAGGCCATGCAGCGGCTCAACACCTTCCAGAGCATGACGGAGGAGCTGCCCGGAAGCGCCCTGAACCCGCATCCCCACTACGCCCGAGATCCGGTGCCCCGGCAGGCGACGTCTGCCCGTCAAGGAGTGGCGTCGTGAGGGTCCCCCCGGTCGAGCGGAGCCAGGCGTGGGGGGAGCGTGCTCTGGGCGTGCCGGCCGGAAGTCCGCGTACCGGACGTACCCGGGCTTTCGGCAGGTGCGGCGAGTGGGGGTGCCCCTGCTCGAAGAGCCCGGGGAGCGCGCCGGGCGTCGCGACGGGGCGAACGATGCCTGTTGGGGCACTAGCTCGGCCCCGGCGGGACGACAGCGTTCTGACCGTTCTGGCCGTTCTGGCCATCCTGCCCGTTCTGCCCGTCCTGCCCGTCCTGCCCGTCCTTCCCGTCCTCGCCCGGCGGGCCGATGGGGCCGGCCGGACCGGGAGGACCGGAGGGGCCGGACGGACCGGGAGGACCAGGCTTGAGGTGCTCTCGGAGGTCGATGGGCTGTGTCTGCAGGCTGTCGATCTGCATTTGCTGGGCGATGAGTGCAGCCGACTGCGCTACGAGCGCGACGGCCAGCACCGTGCCGAGCACAAGAGGGCGCCGCGGGCGCAGCGCTTCAATCACGCTTCTCACATCGTCCCTCACTTTGTGTGACGGCGAAAGTGTAAGGGACGGGGATTCGGGGGAGGCGGAGCACGTCGAGTGTCTGTCCTGCGGCGACCTCGAAGCGAGTACCGAGCCCGCGGCACCGGGGTGACCTGATCTCTTGACCACGCTGCGGAAGTCGGCGGCGGATGTGCGACTTGCACCGCTGCCGCACCAGAGCCAGTGCGAAGCAGCGGGGAATCACCGTGAAGCAAGCCGAGCGCGCAGGAGCCGTACAACGGCCATTCACCAGTCGGGCCGGTCGCCGCCGTCCGGTACGGCTCGCGACGGGGTCGGCCCGTCAGCTTTCGGCAGTGCGGCACCGTGAAGCGGTGCGCTCCTTTCCGAGGGTGATCGTCTTCTCACCCGGCGCCCGCCGGACCCGGCCGACCCCACGCATCGCATCGAGCGCCGACAGGGGGGCGCACATGCCCCCGTATACCCGATGGGGCGGTGCCGGGCGGGGAACAGCGGGGAATGACGGCGCGACCACCCCGGACGTCTGCACGTCAGCGTCACAGCACGGCCGAGACCGGCGGAGGTGGCGGCGAAGTTCGTAGCCGCCCAGCGCTGACGCCGAGCGGTGCGAGCGGTGCGAGCGGTGCGAGCGGAGAGGACACCCGGGCCGCCCGTGAGCATGGGCCGAGAGATGCGGAAACCGCCGGGAGGGGGACCTTCGGCGGGCCGGTGGCGTGGCGGCGGGAGCCCCTCCGCACGGAGCGCGTCAGGCGTAGGTCCACCGCCACGCGTTCGAGCGGTAGGTGCACTTGATCCGCGCGCCGCTCTCGGTGGTCGTGACGGCGCCGTGGTCGCTGTTGCGGCAGTACTGCCCCGCCGAGTAGCAGTTCCCCGCGTTGGAGACGATCGAGCAGGTGCCGATGCCGTCCTGGCCACTGCTTCCGGTGCCGGCCGCCTTGGCGGTGGCCGTCCTGGTGACGGTGACCGTTGGACCGGGCCTGGCCTCGGCCTTGACGGTCTCGGTGACGGTCGGGCCGGGCCTGGGCGTGGCCGTCACGGTCGCGGTTATGGTCGTGGCGGGCTTGACTCTGGCCTCGACGGGCTGCTGTCCACTGTTCCCGGCGCCGGCGATGAGCGCGCCCGCGAGGAACAGGCCCGAGCCGCCGAGCCAGACGCGCTTGCGCTTGCGGAGCGGGCGGGTGTCGGGCCGGCGTGGCGCCGGCGGCATGGGTGTGGTGTACGGATCGGCCATCTCGTCCCCCCAGCGCGGTTCGCGTGGAGCGACCGTAGTGCCCGGCGGGACGGCATGTGGAGGGGTCGTGTAAGAGGTGACCGTTCTGTGATGGTCGCCGTGTCGGCACTCCGCGCAGCGGCACCGGCGGCGCCCTTGTCCGGAAGCGGTGGTCTCCGGCAGCGGCACCTCGTGCCGTACGGCCATGTGCCGCTGCGTCGTGTCGGGCGATCAGCGGCACTTGCGGTGGTGGCATGTGCTTCGGGTCGTCGGGGTGTGCTGGGTGGTGGTCGGTGCCTTCTTGCCGGTGCTGCCGGGGCGTTTGCCGGGGGGCGTGGACGCAGGCGGTGAGGGGGCGCCGGGTTCGTCGGTGCCGTGGCCCAGGGAGGCCGGGGCGGGGAAGGGGACGTCGGGCAGGCCGGCGAGGGCCTGGCGCATGTACTCGGCCCAGATCTCGGTGGGGATGTCGCCGCCGAACACCTTCTGCAGGCCGCCGACGCCTATCAGGGACTGCAACTGCGGATTATTCGGGTCCTCTCGGAAGAGGACGACGGAGGTGGCGAGTTGGCGGGTGTAGCCGACGAACCAGGCTGAGCGGAAGTCGTCGGTGGTTCCGGTCTTGCCTGCCGCGGTCCTGCCGAGGGCCTGCGCCTTGGTGCCGGTGCCGCGGACGATGACGCCCCGGAGCACGTCGGTCACGTTGTCGGCGACCGCCGCCGGCAGGGCCCGTACGGGGGCGGGGGCGGCGAAGCCGGGCAGTACCGTGCCGTCGTGGGTCACCCTGGTCACCGAGTACGGGGCGGTCTGCGTCCCGCTGGCGGCGAAGGTCGCGTAGACGCCCGCCATCCGGATCGCGCTGGGGGTCGAGGTGCCGATGTAGAAGCCGGCGCTGGGAGCGGCGAGGCTGCCGGGGCGCAGGCCGAGGGCTTTTGCCGTCCTCGCCACGTTCCCGTAGCCGACGTACTCCCCCAGTTGCACATACGGCGTGTTGACCGACTGCTCCATCGCCTTGCGCAGGTCGATGTAGCCCCAGCGCTGGTCGGTGTCGTTGTGCTGGTGGAGGAGCCCGGTCGGGTCGTTGGTGTCCGTGACGTAGTTGCCCTGCTGATCCTTGATCTTGATGCCGTCGTCGCCGTTGAACGTACTGGCCGGCGTGATCGGCTGCGGGGCCCGGCCCGGGCGCAGTACGGCTCCGTGCTGGAGCGCGGCGGCGAGGACGACGGGCTTGAAGGTCGAGCCGACCGGGACGCCGGAGGTGTCGGCGTTGTCCGAGTAGTGGGCCCGGTCGTAGCCGGAGCCGCCGTAGACGGCCAGGATCCTGCCGGTCGTGGGCTCCACCGAGGCGGCTCCGACCTGGACGTCCCGGTCGACCGGCCGGTGAGCGGGGTCGAGCCGTTCCTTGCGCACCCGTGCGACGGCCCGGGACAGTTCCGCCGTCTTCTTCCTGTCGAAGGTGGTGTGGATCTGGTAGCCGCCCCGGCTCAGACTGCTGTCGGTGATGGCCGGGCTGTGCGCCTCGGCATACGACTTGGCGAGCTGGACCAGGTAGCCGGTCTGGCCGGTGAACCCCGAACCGGGGGTCCACTTCCTGGGCACCGGGAAGCCGTCGGCCGCGTACCGGGCCCGCTGCCCGGGCGTCAGCCTGCCCGTCGTCACCATGCGGTCGAGCACCCAGGACCAGCGTGCTTGCGCCCGTGCCCTGGCGGTGGGGTCGGAGTCCGCGTACTGGAAGAGGCTCGGCTCGTTGACCGCTGCGGCGAGAAAGGCTCCCCGGCTCGCGTCGAGCTTCTCCACCGGGAGGTTGTAGTACATGCGGGCGGCGGCCTGGATGCCGTTGGCCTGGCGGCCGAAGAAGCAGGTGTTCAGGTATCCCTGGAGGATCTGCTGCTTGGTCATCACGGCGCCGATCTTTGAAGAGATCAGCAGTTCCTTGAACTTGCGTGAGATCGTCTGCGACTGGTCGAGGTAGGTGTTCTTGACGAACTGCTGGGTGATCGTCGATCCCGACTGGACGGAGCCGCCCTCGGCCATGTGGACCAGGGCACGGAGGATGCCTTCCGGGTCGATGCCCGGATCGGTGTAGAAGGACGAGTTCTCCGCGGCGATGAAGTCCCACTGCACGTCCGCGGGCACCTGCGACAGGCTGACGTTCTGCCGGTTGATGCTGCCGTCGGTCGCCAGGACGGTGCCGTCGGACCAGTAGTAGACGTTGTTCTGCAGCAGCGTCGAGGGATTCGGGTCCGGGATGGTGACCGTGGCGTAGGCGTATCCGATGGCTGCCGCGGTGCCGCCGAAGCAGAACAGGAAGAGCGCCAGCAGCTGGCGCACCGACGGCAGCCAGCGGCGCAGGCCCGTCCTGCCCCCGCGTGGGTAGTCGATCCATCGTTTCTTCTGCGGCGCCCCTCTCCGGGCGCGGCGTGACCCGCCCGGTTCGCGGGTGCGGTGCCGTGGGCCGCGGCGGCCCGTGGCATGGTCACCCGCGGCACGGTTGCCGGCGATGGAGCGCTGCGGCGGTCGGCGCCGGTGTCCACTCATGGGCTCGGATCACTGTCCTCTCAGTACCACTCAGTACCGCTCAGTACCACTGCGTCGGTTCGTGCGATGCGGGCAGCCGGACGCCGTCGTACAGGGCCGGATGCGGGAACGCGTCGTACGGGGCCGCGTACGGGAAGCGGTACGGGGCCGCGTGCGCGAGAACGTCGCACCGGGCCGGATGCGGGGCGGCGGGCTCCGGCGGAGTGAGGTCGTTCCTCGCCGACTCGCCCTCCGGTTCGGCCGGGACCGGTACGGCATGGCCGGACGCGTCGGGTTCCGGGGGCGGCACGGCGAAAGGCGGCACGTCGGGGGCGTCGGCGTGGAAAACGTCCCACGCCACCACGGCCGTCGCCTGGTCGGCGGCGGCACTGCGGCCGTGGTCGTACGCGTACGGCGGCGCCGGGTACGCATACCCGGACGCGTACCCGGCGCCGCCGTACGGATCCTCGCCGTACGCTTCGACGCTTCCGTCCACACACTGCACGAGTCGTGTCCCCTGTCCTGGCCGACCGACTCGGTCAACCGGAATAAGAGAGCGGACTCGGCCGGAAGTGTTACACCCTGCCCCGGCCCCGGCGGCCGGACGCCGTCGCTCCTCGTCGCCGACGCACGTGTCCCAGACGTTCTTGTCCCACCGGGCGTTCTACGTCCGGGTCCGGGCCCAGATGAAATGAGCCCCGGTCCACTGACACAGGGTGTCAGTGGACCGGGGCTAGCTTTCCCGCCGGGCGTCCGCCCAGAGAACGACTCACGGCGAAGGACCAGCACCTTGGACCAACCATCCGGCCACAGGCCCGGTATCGGCGATTTCGACTTCCTGGTGGGCACCTGGGACGTGGCGAACCGGCGGCTCGTCGCACCGCTGACCGGCGGCGGCGAGTGGGACGAGTTCCCGGGCACCGCCGTGTGTCACGGCACGCTGTTCGGCGGGGCCGCCAACCTGGACGAGATCGCCTTCCCGGCCAAGGGGTTCTCCGGCCTGACGCTCCGGCTGTTCGATCCGGTGCGCGAGGAGTGGTCGCTGAACTGGGTGAGCAGCCGTACGGGCCTGCTGCAACCCCCCGTCCACGGCCGGTTCGGCGACGACGGGCGCGGCGAGTTCCACGGCGACGACACCCACGACGGCACACCGGTGCGGTGCCGCTTCATCTGGTCCGGCATCACCTCGGCGTCGGCCTACTGGGAGCAGGCGTTCTCGACCGACGGCGGGGCGAGTTGGGAGACCAACTGGACCATGGAGCTGCGCCGTTCCGAAGGGGTTCCGGGATGACCGGGGCGGCGGCGCCGGTGAGGTGCCGCGGCGCAGCCTGGTGGTCGTGTCGGGGCTGTCCGGCCTCGCCCTGGCCGTCACGGCGGCCGCCGGTGTCGGGCCGCGGCCGCTCGTACTGCTCACCGCGGGATCGTTCGTGACGGTGTACGCGCTGGACACCGCCGCCGCCCTGCGGCTCCTGCCGCGGGCGGTCTGGCGCGCCGCTCCGCGTTCCTCGTGCTGGTGGCGGTCGCCGCACTCCTCGTCATGACGGGCCGTTACCTGCTGTGGCCGCTGCTCGTCACCGCGGGGGCGCTGTCCTGCCTGCGGTGGCGATCCCCGTCGCGGGCGCCGGTGAGAGGCGACCGCGACGGGGATGGGGAAGGCGAGCCGGGTCGCGCCCCTACCGGTCGGCCGGGGTGATCTCCCACGTGGTGTTGTCACCGTGCTGCTGGGTCCAGAACATCCGCCAGCCGTCGTGGAACAGCCTCGGCACCCGGGCGCCCAGGATGCCCCCGGGGCCGGGGTCGCCGTTGGAGACGTGGATGCCGGTGATCTCGTTGTCGCCGTCGTTCTGGAAGCCGCCGCCCGCCGAGGACAGCATGTTGTCCAGGGTCGCGGAGGGGTCGCGGCCCTCACCCAGGAAGCGCACCGGCTGCCTGCCGTGCGAGTAGTCCGCGCTGGTGTCGAAGACGAACCCGGAGTCCAGCGCGCCCCGCTGGGCGTGCAGGGTGTCGCCGGCGTCCTCGACGAAGGCGACGTGGGTGCGGTCGAGGAAGGTCACGTTGTCGAGGCCGGTGTGCTCCTTGTCACCGGCGTAGAAGACGCTGAGCCTGCCCTCGTCGGAGCTCGGGTCGCGCTGGGTGAGCTTGTAGAGGGTGCCCCAGCCGCCGTAGCCGGCGTTGGCCGTGGCCTCGGTGTTGGTGTCGCCGGTGGCGTCGAAGTAGAACTCCCGGAAGTCCGTACCGGGGCGGAACTGGCCGTTCTCGGGCCGCTTGAACGGGGTCGCGTGGGCCGCCTTGGCCAGGGCGTTGGCGTCGAACGCCTTCCCGCTGGTGTCGGACCTGGTGTCGTGGATGGTCACCCAACGGGTGCGCAGGGAGGGACCGTAGGTGCTCAGGTCCTTCTGGTCGTCGGTGAACGCGCCGCCGGTCGGGTGCTCGGCGTCGACCTTCTGGTACTCGATGGGGGAGCCGCTGCGGCGGGAGGTCACCTGCAGGGCCTGGAGCCTGCCGCCCTTGGTGAGGTCGCGCTTGTTGTACGGCACGAGCCGGTAGACGAAGCTGCTGGGGACCTTCGTCTTGGTGGCGACCGAGGTGCCGCCGGTGTCCTCGATCATCCACACGTTGCCGGCGGAGTCGTTCTGAATGCCCTCGTAGCCGGCCCGGCCGGTGACGAAGGAGATGTCCTCGACCTTGGAGCCGATGTCCGGGGTGGCCTGGAGAACGGCGCCCTTGTTCCCCTTCTCGGCCGTGAGCAGCAGCCGCTTGGCCCAGGGATCCCAGGTGGCGCCGTCGATGGTGGGGAGAGGCGTGCCGTCGGCCTGCTTGGTGGCCAGCAGCGTCACCCGGTGGGCCGGGTCGGCGTCCAGGTTGATCCTGGTGATGTACCCGCTTCCGCCGCCCTCGTGACCCTGGAACAGGAAGCGCGTGCCGTACGAGTAGGAGGCGTCCGCGCCGTGCTGGCCGGTCAGCCTCAGGTAGACGTTCTTGTCGGGCTCCGTCTTGCTGGCCTCGACCTTCACGCCCGGCGCCTGCGTGAGGGCGGGGTCGGGCAGCAGCGTGCCGTCGCCGAGGTAACCGTAGTACGGGACCTGGTCGGTGGGGTTCTCCAGCTTCAACGAGCCCTGGGCGACGGGGTGCTGGGTGAGCTGCGGCGACAGGAGGTTCGGCGCGGTCACCCCCCGTACGTCGGTCACGGCCTGCACCGACGACCAGGCGGCCACGCCGCTGCTGGCGTCGGCGGAACCGGGGGACAGTGCGAGGCCGGCACCGACCACGCCGGTCGCCACCGCTACCGCGACGGCGGTGCCACGTCTCTTCTTGGCCATGTGCGATCACCTTCCGGATGAGCAAGTGCACACAGTCAAGACACAGTCGCCGTCGCAGAATGGCTGCGTCGATGTCGGTCGGATTGACACCATGTGAACATTGCGACGGTCCTGCCGACCCGGCTCGCGCGGCGCAGTGCGGCGCACGACCCCTTCCACCTGCGGTGCGGGGTGTCCTTCAGGCGGGGAGCCGGCGGTCGAGACAGGTGCGCAGGCCCGTCGGGCGGGCGCCGCGTGCGCATGGGCGAGGCAGCCGTCGGGTCGTACGAGGCCATGGGCGACATCCGGCCACGCGGTGTCCGCGTCGAGCCGGCGGACGCCGACGAGGCCGTTCCGCCCGGGCAGGACCGGGGAGAGGTCCGCGTCGCTTCACAGAGGGGAGGGGTGAAAGGGGCCCGCCAGCAGGAGGTGGGAGCCGGCAGGGCGACCCGCGCCTGGAGCCAGCGTGGCAGGCCGGGCAGCCGGTCCCGGCCGGTGGGATTCCGGTGGGCGGCGTCCGGCGGCCGCACGGCGAGCATGCGTCAGGTGGCCGGCGTGCCGAGCGGGAAGAAGAACAGCATTCCGACGGCACCACGAGTCCGGTGCCGCGCTCGACGGCGGCGCCCCGCCCGGTCGGCCGCTCCGAGAGAACGCGTTCGGTCTCCGCCCGGGAGGTCTCCTCCTGGGAGGTCTCGTCTGGGAGGTCTCCTCCTGGGGGGGCTCTCGTCTGGGGGCTCTCGTCCTGGGAGGTCTCGTCCTGGGAGGTCTCGTCCTGGGAGAGGAACAGCAGGAAGCGGTAAGCGGTGTCGGTGCGGCCGATGTCGGACAGCAGCCGATCTCGGACAGCAGCAGGCGAGCCCCCGCCGGGGCAGACGCATCATCCCCGACTGCACCGCCGGATCGTGCCGGGCGACCGGTTCGCCCGTCACCCCGAAGGACGCCGGCATCTCCAGGGTGCGGGGCCGGGCGGCCGGCGCCCGCGACTCCCGCACCCGGTCGGGGGAGCGGCCGACGATCCGGAACGCGGCGACGTACGAGCGCAGTTGCGCGGCGAGCGCGGGACCTGAGGGCCCTGCCCCCACCACCAGCACGTCCAAGGGTGCGTCATGGGACCACGGTCACGGCAGTACCAGGCGGGGCTGGGTCGACAGGTCGGTGGTGTGGTGTCAGAGGTCAGACCCGTCGCACGCGCCCCATCGCGGTCGTCGCCAGGCCCAGCAGGACGGCCACGGCCCCGGTGATGATGTTGCTGAGGATGACCTTCGTCGTCGTGGGAGCACCCGCGACGACCCAGGGGCTGATGATCGTCCAGACACCGATCGCGGCCGCGACCCACCCCATGCCGTAGGTGCGCTCGTACACCGAGCCGAAGCCCACCGCCAGAACAGCCAGCGCGATGCCCGTGACCAGGTTGCTCACCGTCAGGGTGGAGCTGGCGTTGAATCCGATGACCCACGGCGAGATCGCCAGGTAGAGCCCCGCCAGGAGGCTCAGGCCCTCCGTCGCCTGGGCGGCCGGCCGCGCGGATGCCTGCTCGTAGCGGGCGCGCAGGGCCACGATGTCGGGGTGATGCTCGATGCGTGACGGTTGAGTGACCACCTCTGCCACTCCCTTCAAGGTATTTTGGGGATTTTGCCCACGGGTATCCCAATACACCGGATTGAACCGTTGCACACGGCAAAGACCGGTGAGGGGCATGCCCGGCCCTTCACTCCTCGTCCGTCGTCGCCACGAACCGGGTCCGTCCGGGCTCCGGGACCTCGGCCAGCTCCGCCCGGACGAGCAGGACGTCGCCGATGAACAGGTCGTAGACCAGCACCCCGATCACGCCGCCGATCAGGGGGCCCACGAGGGGAATCCAGAAGTAGTCGCGGAAGGAACCCGCGAGCGTGCCGGGCATCGCGAGGTCCCGCCAGCCCGCGGCCCAGGTGAACAGGCGCGGGCCCAGGTCTCGCGCCGGATTGATGGCGTACCCGGCGTTCGCGCCGTACGACATGCCGATCGCGGCGACCGCGAACCCGATCAGCAGCGGCCCGAGGTTGGCCCTCACCGCCGTGTTGCGCAGGTCGATGACCGCCACGACGAACATGACCAGGAAGGCCGTGCCGACGATCTGGTCCACGAGCGGGCCCCAGTTACCGCCGTGGAAGTAGGGCGCCGGGAAGGTCCCGAAGATCGAGAACGAGGCGAGGGTGTGCCCGTTCGTCTTCGGCCCCTTCATGGCGAGGTCGAAGGTGCTGATCGCGTCGCGGTAGACGCCGTACACCAGGGCGGCCCCGACGAACGCGCCGGCCACCTGCGCCACCCAGTACGGCACGACCTTCGCCCAGGGGAATCTCCGGCGTACCGCGAAGGCCAGCGTCACCGCCGGATTGATGTGCGCGCCGCTGACGCCACCCGCGACGTAGATGCCGAACGCCACGGCCATCGCCCAGCCCCAGGTGATCAGGAGCCAGTCCCCGGCGCCGACGAAGATCGTCGTGGGTCCCGCGGTACGGCCGGATCCCGGAAGCCCGGCCACCGCCATGGCGACCGCGCCGCATCCGAAGGAGACGAGGACGAACGTCCCCAGGAACTCGGCGAGGCATTCGCCGAACAGGCCTCCTCGGCTCCGGAGCCGGGAAGGCCGTACCAGGGGCGGAATTTCCACAGCCATGTTGGACCCCTCAGGGACTGGTCCGGCCAGTGGCGGTTCTTCTCCACCGCTCAGCGGTCCCCGACACGGCCGACGCACTTCCGGCACAACCTGCTGTTTGCACGCGGGCGCCCGACCGGGGCCGACTATTCAAACGCGTGTGCTTCTGTCCGTAGCCGCAGGCCGGGCACACACCTGAGTATGGCTCACGGACCGGCACCTCGCCTTTCACGGACGTCCGTCCCGGCACCCGTGGAACCGACGCCACCGGTGGGGCAGTCTGTCTCCTCGTGGCAGGCATTCCGCAGCAGAACGGGTCGGGTGACGCCGTCGCGCACATGGTGGTGTGCGGAGACGACGGGCTCGCGCACCGGCTGGCCGCCGAATTGCGCGGGGTGTACGGCGAGCAGGTGACCCTCGTCGTGCCGCCCTCCGAACGGGTGGCCCGGCAGCCGATGGTGGGCCGTGCCCGCGGCTCGACACTGCTCGACCGGGTCTCCGCCGCCGTCACGCGCGCGGCGGGCAGCGCCAACGGCACCGGGAACAGCGGCAGCGGCGGACGCACGGCGGGTGCCGGCGGCGACCGTGCGGCTGCCGGACAGCCCGGATCCATAAGGCTGTTGGAGGCCGCCGAGGCGTCCGAGGCCGTGCTCGCCGAGGCCGGAGTGGATGGGGCCGCGGCACTGGCGCTGGTCTATGACGACGACGAGACCAACATCCGTGCCGCGCTCACCGCCCGGCGCCTCGCCCCTCGGCTGCGGCTCGTCCTGCGGCTCTACAACCGGCGGCTGGGGCAGCACATCGAGGAACTCCTCGACCAGGCCGCAGCGTTGGCCTCCGGTGGCCCGGACGGGGAGTCCGGCCAGGGGCCCGACGGGAGGTCCGCGGCGTTCGACGCGTCCACGACCGTCCTGTCCGACGCCGACACCGCCGCGCCCGCGCTCGCCGCGACCGCCGTGGCCGGCACCACCAAGGTCGTGCAGACCGACGGGCTGATGCTGCGGGCCGTGGAGCGCCCTCCGCCGCGGCCCGGCCAGGTCGCCGACCCGGGACTGTGCACCCTGGCGCTGCTGTCCGCGACGGCCAGCGACCCCGCGGGGGCGGATGGTTCCGAGGGCAGCGGCGACCACGGGCCGCGGCTCCTGCCCGACGAGAGTGCGGTCGCGGCCGCCACCGGGCGCGGCACCATCGTCCTGGAGACCGTCTCGTACGCGGGCCCCGCCCTGCCCGCGGGGCGCAGTGTCCCGCCCCTCGGCTCGCTGGTGTCTCGGCGGCTGCGGTGGTCGTTCGCCGGGCTCGTGGGCTGTGTGGTCGCGCTCGCGGTCGCGTCGATGGGGGTCACCGGTGAACACCCGCTGCAGGCCACGTATCTGACGCTGCTGGACCTGTTCGCGATCAACGATCCGGCCATCGGGGAACCCGCCGGACGGCAGATCCTGCAACTGCTGTCCGGGCTGGTCGGGTTACTGCTGCTGCCCGTGCTGCTCGCGGCCGTGCTGGAGGCACTCGGCACCTTCCGCAACGGCAGCGCGCTGCGCAGGCCGCCGCGCGGGCTGTCCGGGCACGTGGTGCTCCTCGGTGTCGGCAAGATCGGCACCAGGGTCATGACGCGGCTGCGGGAGCTGAGGATCCCCGTGGTGTGCGTCGAGGGCGATCCGGAGGCGCGCGGACTGGCGACGGCGCGGCGGCTGCGGGTGCCGGTGGTGCTCGGGGATGTGACGCAGGAAGGCGTCCTGGAGGCCGCCAAGATCCACCGGGCGCACGCGCTGCTGGCCCTGACCAGCGCCGACACCACGAACCTCGAAGCCGTCCTGTACGCGCGCTCCCTGCGGCCCGACCTCAGGGTCGTCCTGCGCCTGTACGACGACGACTTCGCCACCGCCGTCTACCGCACCCTGCGCGCCGCGCACCCGGACGCCCTCACCCGCAGCCGCAGCGTGTCGCACCTGGCCGCGCCCGCGTTCGCCGGGGCCATGCTGGGGCGGCAGATCCTGGGGGCGATCCCGGTGGAGCGCCGGGTCCTGCTGTTCGCCGCCCTGGACGTGGGCGGGCACCCGCAGCTGGAGGGCCGGACGGTCGCCGAGGCGTTCCGCGCGGGGGCCTGGCGCGTGCTCGCCCTGGACACGACGGCACCCGACGCACGGGGTCCGGCACGCGGCCCGGAGCCGGACGACCCCGACCGCCCCTCGGGCCTGGTCTGGGACCTGCCGCCCACCTACGTCCTGCGCGCGGAGGACCGGGTGGTCCTGGCGGCGACACGCCTGGGAATCGCCGAGCTGCTGGGACGCAGACAGCGGGATACGAGCGGGGCGTAGGGGCGCCGCGGCCGTCCGGAACCTCCGGGTGGCGGCGCGACAGCCGACCGGTCGGCGCCGACGCCCGTGCCACAAGCCCCGGGAGCGGGAGCAGCACCCGAGCTGCAGACACCGCAGAGCGCGCCCGGGCCGTGCGCCTCCGGACCACAGCCCACGAGCCATGGGCCTCGGCCGCGGGCGCGGGCGCAGGCGCAGGCGCGGGCGCGGGCGCCAGGGGCCGCAGGCGCGACGGCGGACCCGGGCTCCGGGCCCTGGGCGCCAGGGACCACCGGCGCGGGGGGCGCGGGCTGCAGGCGCGAGGGCGGGAACAGGCCGCAGGGACCGTCAGCCGCAGGTGCGGGCGCGGCCTCAGACCGGTCGGCCGCAGGCAGGCGGCAGACCCGAGCCGCCAGGCCGCATGCGGGTGCGGACCGCAGGCCCGACGGCGGACCCGGCTCCCAGGCCACAAGTCCCAAGCCGCAGGCACGGGGGTGGGCGGCACAGGCCGCAGAGCCCGTCGGCCGCAGGCGCGACGGCGGACCCGGGCTCCAGGCCGCGGGCGCCGGGGGCCACCGGTGTGAGGGCGGGGGCGCGCCGCAGGCGCCAGGGCGGGAGCGGGGGCCGAGGCCGCAGGGTCCGGCGGGCGCGGGTGCGGAGCCGTTCCGTGTCGGAATCGGGCTGGTCGAAGGGCTTTGCAGGCGGGTTATCCACAGGCTGGAGGGCCTGGCCGCGGAAAGCCGGTCCGGCCAGGCACTATGGGGCCATGACTGAGAGCAACGGGTCCCCCTCGCCGAAGCGTGGCGAGGACATGCCGGACTGGGAGAAGCGCTTCCGGGCGCCGCGGGTGTCGCTGCCCGACTGGGCGGAGGACGCACCGCACCGATCGCTGTTCGTGTCCAACGCGACGGGGACGTACGAGCTGTATGCGTGGGACCGCGCCACGGGCGAGCAGCGCCAGGTCACGGACCGGCCGAACGGCACGACGGACGGCGTGCTCTCACCGGACGGCGAGTGGATCTGGTGGTTCGACGACACCGACGGGGACGAGTTCGGGGTGTGGAGACGCCAGCGGTTCACGCCCGACGCCTCGGCTGCGGACGCGGCGGCCGACGCACCGGCGGCTCCCGGGCTTGAGCCGTCCTATCCGGCCGGGCTCACGATCGGCCGGGACGGGCGGACCGCCGTCGTGGGCCGCTCGACCGACCAGGACGGCTCGACGATCCATCTCGTACGGGCCGGCCAGGACCCGGTGGAGATCTACCGCCATCGCGAGTCGGCCGGGGTGGGCGACCTCTCCCAGGACGGCTCACTGATCGCGATCGAGCACACCGAGCACGGCGACGCGATGCACTCGGCGCTGCGCGTGCTGCGGCAGGACGGCACGACGGTGGCGGAGCTGGACGACACCAAGGGCGGCACGGTGGAGTCGGGCCTGGAGGTGCTGGGCTTCGCACCGGTCGACGGTGACACGCGGCTGCTGATCGGGCACCAGCGGCGCGGCCGGTGGGAGCCGCTGGTGTGGGACGTCGCCTCGGGCGAGGAGACGGACCTGGCGCTGGAGCTGCCGGGCGACGTGGCCGCGGAGTGGTATCCGGACGGCTCCGCGCTGCTCGTCGTGCACGGCTTCGAGGCGCGCAGCGAGCTGTTCCGCTACGACCTGGCGACGCGCGACCTGGTGCGGGTGCCGACCCCGCCGGGCACGGTGTCGGGGGCGACGGCCCGCCCCGACGGGACCGTGGAGTACCTGTGGTCGTCGGCGGCCGAGCCCCCGGTGGTGCGGTCGACGTCGGGCGGGGTGGTGCTGGATCCTCCGGGGATGAGAGCGCCGGCGTCGGTGGCGGTGGAGGACGTGTGGGTGCCGGGGCCGGGCGGCCGCGTCCACGCGCTCGTGCAGAAGCCGGCGGGGGCGAGCCGTCCGCTGCCGACGGTGTTCGAGATCCATGGGGGTCCGGCCTGGCACGACAGTGACGCGTTCGCCGCGGGCCCGGCGGCCTGGGTGGACCACGGGTATGCGGTGGTGCGGGTCAACTACCGGGGTTCGACCGGATACGGACGCGAGTGGACGGACGCGCTCAAGCACCGGGTCGGACTGATCGAGCTGGAGGACATCGCGGCGGTCCGCGAGTGGGCGGTGTCGTCGGGGCTCGCGGACCCGGAGCGGCTCGTGCTCACCGGCGGCTCGTGGGGCGGGTATCTGACGCTGCTCGGGCTGGGCACTCAGCCGGACGCGTGGACGATCGGGATCGCGGCGGTGCCGGTCGCGGACTACGTCACGGCCTACCACGACGAGATGGAGGCCCTGAAGGCGATGGACCGGACGCTGCTCGGGGGCACGCCCGAGGAGGTTCCGGAGCGGTACGAGGCGTCGTCGCCGCTGACGTACGTCGACGCGGTGAAGGCACCCGTGTTCATCTCGGCCGGGGTGAACGACCCGCGGTGCCCGATCCGTCAGATCGAGAACTATGTGGATCGGCTGGTCACGCGGGGGGCGGTGCACGAGGTGTACCGGTACGACGCGGGGCACGGCTCGCTGGTGGTCGACGAGCGGATCAAGCAGGTGCGGCTGGAGCTGGACTTCGCGGAGCGGCATCTGGGGAGGTGAGAGGAGCGGGGCCGGGGCCCGAAGGGCGCGCCGAGCGGTCGCCGGGCCCCAAGGGCGGATCTGCGGGAGCGGCACCGTACCGTGGAGGGCGTGTACCGGTTTCTGCTGACGCCCCGCTGGTGGGCGATCAACGTCTTCGTGCTGCTGGCCATCCCCTTCTGCATCTTCATGGGGTCCTGGCAGCTGAGCCGGTTCGAGGTCCGGGTACAGGAGCATCGGACGGCCGGCGAACAGGCCGTGGCGGACCGGAAGGCGGCGGCCCGGCCGCTTGACCAGCTCCTGCCGGTGGACCAGTCGACGTCCGGAAAGCGGGCCACGGCCACGGGGCGGTACGGGAAGCAGTTGCTGGTGCCGGACCGGGAGCTGGACGGCAGGCGCGGGTTCTACGTGCTGACCATGCTGCGAACCGACGGCGGCAAGGCGCTGCCGGTCGTGCGTGGCTGGCTGCCGGGTGACGTGGACCCGGCGAAGGCGCCCGCCGCGCCGGGCGGCGAGGTCACCGTCACGGGGGCGCTGCAGGCGTCGGAGAGTCCCGGGGCGACCGGGGGGCTGCCCGCCGGCCAGACGGCGGCCATCAGCTCGGCGTCGCTGGTGAACCTGGTGCCGTACGACGTGTATGACGCCTGGGTCACCCTCGACCGGGCCGACAGCGGGATGAGGGCGGTGCCGGCGGCGACGCCCCAGGGGTCGGGCCTGGACCTGAAGGCGTTCCAGAACCTCGGCTACACCGGCGAGTGGTTCGTCTTCGCGGGCTTCACGGTCTTCATGTGGTTCCGGCTGCTGCGGCGCGAGGTGGAGTACCTCCGCGATGCGGAACTCGGCCTGGTGACCACGGAAGCGGACTCCGGGCCGGGGGCCGCGGAGTCCGCGGCCACGGCCGGGGGCCCTGGGGGCGAGGCGGGCGGGACTGCGGGCCCGCAGTCCGCCACCGGCGAAAGCCCGGCCCGGGCCGCCGGCACCTGAGAGCCGTCGGGGGCCTGCGGCCGCCCCCGCCCCCTGCCGCTTTCCCCTAGGGGGTGTTTCGAAAGTCCCGCACAGCACCCACGGCGCCCGGCACGCTCCCCCAAGCTCTTCGAGCAGGGGGCACCCCCACTCGCCGCACCGGCCGAAACCCCGAGTACGTCCAGTACGAGGGCTTTCGTCCGGCACGCCGAGAGCACGCACCGGACACCGCGGGCACCGCACAGGACTTTCGAAACACCCCCTAGTCCTCGCCGTCGGCGCCGCCGCGGTGGTCGGAGTCGCCGGAGCGGTCGTCGGAGTCGTGGCCGCCGGCGCTGTGGTTCCGGCTGCCGTAGCGGTCGTCGGAGTCGTTGTCGTGCTCGCCGGAGTGCTCGCCGGAGTCGTGGCCGCCGGCACTGGGCGTACGGCGGTCATCGCGGTCGTCCGAGTCGTTGTAGCGGTCGTCGGAGTCGTGGCGGCCGGCGGCGGGCGTACGGCTGTCATCGCGGTCGCCGCTGCCGGTGCCCGGGACGTGGACGCCGGACTGCTTGAGCGGGGCTTTGCCGTCCCCGCCCGACAGTGCGACAGCGGTGGCGGTGCCACCGCCGACCAGGACTGCCGCGGCGACGGCGATGACGACGATGTTCGGCTTCATGGGTTTCCCTTCGTGGTGGGCTTGGTGCGAGGGCTCCACTGTGCTGCCGGGCACCTGAACCCCACCTGAAGTCACCTGAAGCGTTCTTCAGCTTCGTTCTGCCACTCTTGGCCTCATGCGCCTGTTGATAGTGGAGGACGAGAAGCGCCTCGCGCTCTCCCTCGCCAGGGGCCTGACGGCGGAGGGCCTCGCCGTGGACGTGGTGCACAACGGCCTCGAAGGTCTCCACCGGGCCTCCCAGGGCTCCTACGACCTCGTCGTCCTGGACATCATGCTGCCCGGCATGAACGGCTACCGGGTCTGCGACGCCCTGCGGACCGCCGGCCACGATGTGCCGATTCTGATGCTGACCGCCAAGGACGGCGAGTACGACGAGGCCGAGGGGCTGGACACCGGCGCCGACGATTATCTGACCAAGCCGTTCTCCTATGTGGTGCTGCTGGCCAGGATCAGGGCGCTGCTGCGGCGGCGCGGTTCGGCGGGCGGGTCGCCGGTGATAGCGGCGGGCGGGCTCAGGGTGGACACCGCCGCCCGCAGGGTGCAGCTCGACGGCGACGAGATCTCCCTGACCGCCAAGGAGTTCAGCGTGCTGGAGCAGCTGGCGCTGCGGGTGGGCGAGATCGTCGGCAAGGGGGAGATCCTTGAGCACGTGTGGGACTTCGCCTACGACGGCGATCCGAACATCGTCGAGGTGTACATCAGCACCCTGCGGCGGAAGCTGGGCGCCGGCCGCATCGTCACCGTGCGGGGCGCCGGATACCGGCTGGAGGGCAGATGACGGGGCCCTTCCGTCTCGTCGGCTCGGTGCGCGCCCGAGCCACCCTCGGCGCGACCCTGGTCGTTGCGGTCGCCCTGATCGCGGCGGGCGCCGCAGTGCTGGGCTCGTTGCGGTCGAGTCTGATGTCGCAGGCGGACTCCTCGGCGCAGTCCGCTGCCCGCGAGGTCGCCGTCAACCTGGGGTTGGGCCACCGGTTCGACCAACTCGACCTCGGGGACGGCAGCGAGCACCCGATCCAGGTCGTCGATGCGGACGGTCGGCTGCGCGCGGCCAGCGAGGCGCTGCAGAGGATCACCGGGACCGGCGTCACCGCGGTCGAACCGGACCTCCCGAAGACCGCCTCCCCCGCGCCCCGGCCCGGTAAGGACGGGCCGGAGAAGCGAGGAGAAGACGAGCCGGAGGAGGACAGGGCCGAGTACGGGACGGTCGCGCCCGGACGCGTCAAAGACGGCCACACCTATGCGACGGGCACCGCCACGGTCCGTGGGCGGACCTCCGACTACCGCTTCGCCACGGCCCAGGTGGACACGGAGACCTACGGCACCCTCACCATCCACGCCGGCGCCCTCCGCGACGCCGAGCAGGAGGCCGTGTCCACCGCGACGGCCGTGATGCTGGTCGGCCTTCCCGGCCTCCTGCTCGTGGTCGGGGGCGTGACCTGGCTGGTCACCCGTCGGGCCCTGCGTCCGGTCGAGTCGATCCGTGCCGAGATGGCGGCGATCACCGCCTCCGAGGACCTGAGCCGCCGGGTGCCCGAGCCCGGCTCGGGCGACGAGGTGGCCCGGCTGGCACGGACGACGAACGAGACGCTGGCCGCGTTGGAGACCTCGATCGGACGTCAGCGGCGGTTTGTCGCCGACGCCTCACACGAACTGCGCAGCCCGATCGCGTCCCTGCGCACCCAGCTGGAGGTCGGTGCGGCCCACCCCGGGCTGCTGGATCTCGACGGCGCGGTGGCGGACACCGTACGGCTGCAGCGGTTGGCCACCGATCTGCTGCTGCTGGCCCGGCTGGACGCGGGTGGGCCGAGGGCGGACGGACGGGTGGAACTGGGGCCGCTGGTGCGGGAGGAGCTCCGGCAGCGGGCGGCACGGGACACCATCGCGGTCCGCGCCACCGTGGAGGAAGACGTCGACGTCGTGGGATCACGGGGGCAGCTGGCGCGGGTCCTGGCCAATCTGGTCGACAACGCCCAGCGGCATGCCCGCTCCCGGATCGACGTCACCCTCGCGCGGGAGTCGACGGTGGCCGTGCTGCGGGTCGCGGACGACGGCGACGGCGTGCCGCGGACGCAGCGTGAGCGCATCTTCGAGCGCTTCGTCCGTCTCGACGACGCACGCAGCCGGGATGACGGCGGCGCGGGCCTGGGACTCGCCATCGCCCGCGATGTGGCCGAGCAGCACGGCGGAACACTGACGGTGCGCACGTCCTCACTCGGCGGCGCACTGTTCGAACTGCGGCTGCCCGCCCTCTAGCCACGTGAGGGCGGTCGCGGGGTGTGGCCGGTCAGGGCGCCTGCAGGATGCCGGTGCGGTAGACCGTTCCGGCGCAGGCGTTGGGGATGGTCGCCGTGGAGGCCGCCGAGCCCGCCTGCGGGGTGTGGGAGACCGCCACGCTGCCGTCGGCCGCGCCGTCCTCCCTGACCAGCTGGGGTGATGTGCCGCTGCCGGTCGTGGTCGCGCCGCCGGCGGTCATGGTCGCCGAGGGGCTCGGGTCCGGGGACGGGCCGCCCGTTCCGCCCGTGGTGGGGCACGTCTGCGACGGGACCCAGGCGAACTTGATCTCGTATGCAGCGCCGGGCTTGAGCACGAGCGAGGCGACGTACTGGGCAGGGTCGGGCAGGCCCGTGGCCGCGTCGCCCGTGGCGTGGTTGACGACGCTGATCTTGGACGCGTCCGCCGCGCCCTGGGCCACCGTGGTCACGCTGCCGCCGTCCGGGACGGTGCAGCTTGTGGTGGAGACATTGGTGACGTGGAAGGTGCCGTAGACCGTGCCGGTGGAGTCCGGGGTGCCCGCGGTGGCGGTCGCGCCGCCGAGCTGATCCGCCGTACACGCGGGGGCGCCATCGGTGGAGGCCGTGGGGTCGGCGCCGCCGGTGTTCCCGTTGCTCGCGCCCTTGCTCTTGTCCCCGGTGCCCTGCTGGCCGTTCGAGGTCTGGTCCTTGGAGGTGCCGGATGAGCCGCCCGAGCCTCCGGATCCGCCGCCCGGGTTCTTGCCCTGGCCGGTGCCGCCCTGGGCCTGCGACGCCTCGCCCGCGATGGACGGATTGGCGTCGGAGCCGGTGGAGTCCGAGACGTGGACGAGGGCCGGGATGGCCGTTCCGATGAAGAGGGCGGCGGCCGCCATGCCGACCGCGGCCTGGCGCTTGCGGGCCCGCCGCGCGGGCACCGCACGCCGCAGGTGCTCCAGGGTGCCGTCACGCGGCTCGATGTCCTGCACCGCCTGGTGCAGCATCCGCCGCAGCGCCAGTTCGCCCGAACCGTCCCCCGGCAGCCCCGCCCCGGCCCCAAAGGCCCCGAGGGCCCCCATGAGCCGGTCCCGTCCCGTGCCGAGACCGTCGTACTCCCGGGTGGAACCGTCCGCGGCGGTCGGGTCGGAAGCGGCGCGGTCCGGTCCGGCTCCGGGCCGGTCCTGGTCTTCGGGGCGGTGGTTCACAGTTCCGTTCCCAGCGTGCTGCTCGTGATCGTCCTCATCGGGCGCGGGCCGGCCCATCGGCTCGTGCCACGCGTACGGCTCGTGTCGCTCGTGGGAGTTGCGCCCCCAGGGGGCGGTGCGCCTCTCCTCGTACTCGCTCATGCCGGTGCTCCCATGGCGATGCGGAGCGCCGCGATGCCTCGTGAGCCGTACGCCTTCACCGACCCCAGCGATATCCCCAGCGTCTCGGCGACCTGGGCCTCGGTCATGTCCGCGAAGTAGCGCAGCACCAGGACCTCGCGCTGGCGGCGCTGCAGGCCCTTCATGGCCTTGATCAGCGAGTCGCGCTCCAGCTGGTCGTAGGCGCCCTCCTCCGCGCTCGCCATGTCCGGCATCGGCTTCGTCAGAAGCTTCAGGCCGAGGATGCGGCGGCGCAGGGCCGAGCGCGAGAGGTTCACGACGGTCTGCCGGAGGTAGGCGAGCGTCTTCTCCGGGTCGCGGACGCGTTTGCGCGCCGAGTGGACGCGGATGAACGCCTCCTGCACGACGTCCTCGCAGGACGCGGTGTCGTCCAGGAGGAGCGCGGCGAGACCCAGGAGGGAGCGGTAGTGGGCACGGTAGGTCTCGGTCAGATGGTCGACCGTGGTGCCGGCGACCGTTGTACCGGCGGCGGCCTCACGCTGATTCGGTATGCGGGCGGGCCGCGCTGCTGACATGGGCGCGGTCACCGGCAGGCCGCCGAGCGCGCCGGACATGCGGGGGCGCCGGGGCGGGCGAAGGGCCGCACCCCGTGTCCGTACTGTGATGAATTCGAGTACCTGTGCCACGCCAGTTGGACACGTATCCCCCCGTCGGGGTTGTACGCGACAGGCATCACTTTTGCCTCAGGCAGCAGCACATTTCGCTGCACGTCCTGCCGTGTGCCCCCCAGCACACGGGACCGTGCGTCAAGTGCCCTCATGCGTACCAGCTCTTCCCCTATGCCCCTATATCCGACGGCGCCCAGCCCCCCGACGGGCGACCGCAAAGACGCTCCCCGCCCTGCGCGTGGTTGCGGGGCGGGGAGGGAAAAATCTTCGAATGCCGCCGACCGGCCTCGATTCAAGCGGCCCGGCCCCACTGGTCCGGACCATTTCGGCCCACAGGGCCGAAACAGATCTTACAAAGGATTTGGCTGCTGCCAGCATGTTTTCCTGGCCTCGGGGCACCGGCAGGGCGGGAGACCGGCCCGGGGACGCGGGCACCGGCGGCGCCCTATGCCGTCCCGCGCTCCCCCGCGACCAGTTCCGCGATCTGCGCGGTGTTCAACGCCGCGCCCTTGCGCAGGTTGTCCCCGCACACGAACAGTTCGAGCGCGGTCGGATCGTCCAGGGCGCGGCGGAGCCGGCCGACCCAGGTGGGATCGGTGCCCACCACGTCCGCCGGTGTGGGGAACTCGCCCGCCTCCGGGTTGTCGCACAGGACGACGCCCGGCGCCGTCGCCAGGATCTCCCGCGCCCGGTCGACCGTGACCTCGCCCTCGAACCGGGCGTGCACCGTGGCGGAGTGCGTGGTGATCACGGGCACGCGCACGCAGGTGACGGCCACGCGCAGTTCCGGCAGCCCCAGGATCTTGCGGGTCTCGTCGCGGACCTTCATCTCCTCCGAGGACCACCCGTCCTCGCGCAGCGATCCCGCCCACGGCACGACGTTCAGCGCGACCGGCTCCGGGAACGGCCCGGTGCCGTCGCCCACGGCGCGCCGCAGATCGCCGGGGTTCGTCCCCAGCTCCGTGCCCGCGACCAGCGACATCTGCGCCCGCAGCGTTTCGATACCCGCGCGTCCCGCGCCGCTCACGGCCTGGTACGAGGAGACGACCAGGTCGCGCAGCCCGAACTCGGCGTGCAGCGCACCCAGGGCCACGATCATCGAGAGCGTGGTGCAGTTGGGGCTCGCGATGATGCCCCGCGACCGCACCCGGGCGGCATGCGGGTTGACCTCCGGTACGACCAGGGGGACGTCCGGGTCCATCCGGAACGCGCCCGAGTTGTCCACCACGACCGCGCCCAGCGCGGCGGCGACCGGCGCCCACCGCCGGGCGATGTCGTCGGGCACATCGAACATCGCCACGTCGACGCCGGTCAGCGCCTCCTCGCCGAGCGCCATGACCTCGACCTGCTCGCCGCGCACGGTCAGCTTGCGGCCGGCCGAACGCGGCGAGGCGATCAGACGGATCTCTCCCCAGATGTCCGCGTGCTGGGAAAGGATCTTGAGCATGACCGTGCCGACGGCCCCGGTCGCTCCCACGACCGCGAGCGTCGGCCTGCCGGTCCGCGCCGTCATCGGCGCCCCGTGCGCCCGGGGCGCCCCGTGCGCCCCGGGCCCCCTCGGGGGAGGCGGGTCATCGGCCGGTGCCTCCGTAGACCACGGCCTCGTCGCTGTCGGAGTCCAGGCCGAAGGCGGTGTGCACCGCGCGGACCGCCTCCGACACATCGTCCGCACGCGTCACCACCGAGATGCGGATCTCGGAGGTCGAGATCAGCTCGATGTTCACGCCCGCGTCGCTCAGCGCCTCGAAGAAGGCCGCGGTGACGCCCGGGTTCGTCTTCATACCGGCCCCGACGAGCGAGATCTTGCCGATCTGGTCGTCGTAGCGCAGCGAGTCGAAGCCGATCGCGGTCCTGCCCTTCTCCAGGGCGTCGATCGCCTTGCGCCCCTCCGTCTTCGGGAGGGTGAAGGAGATGTCGGTGAGACCGGTCGACGCGGCCGACACGTTCTGCACGACCATGTCGATGTTGATCTCGGCGTCGGCGATGGCACGGAAGATCGAGGCGGCCTCGCCCGGCTTGTCCGGCACACCGACGACCGTGATCTTGGCCTCGGAGGTGTCGTGCGCGACACCGGAGATGATGGCCTGCTCCACCTGCTTGTCCCCTTGCTGAATCGGCTCGCTGCTGACCCACGTGCCCTGCAGCCCGCTGAAGGAGGAGCGGACGTGGATCGGGATGTTGTAGCGGCGCGCGTACTCCACACAGCGATGGAGCAGCACCTTGGACCCGGACGAGGCCAGCTCCAGCATGTCCTCGAAGGAGATCCAGTCGATCTTCCGGGCCTTCTTCACCACGCGCGGGTCGGCGGTGAAAACGCCGTCCACGTCGGTGTAGATCTCGCACACCTCGGCGTCGAGGGCGGCGGCCAGCGCCACGGCCGTGGTGTCGGAACCACCACGACCCAGGGTCGTGATGTCCTTCTTGTCCTGGCTGACGCCCTGGAAACCGGCGACGATGGCGATGTTGCCCTCGTCCAGCGCGGTGCGGATGCGCCCCGGCGTGACGTCGATGATCCGGGCTTTGTTGTGGACCGAGTCGGTGATGACACCTGCCTGGCTGCCGGTGAACGACTGGGCCTTGTGCCCCAGGTTTTTGATCGCCATGGCCAGCAGTGCCATGGAGATCCGCTCTCCGGCGGTCAGCAGCATGTCGAGCTCGCGCCCGGCAGGCATCGGGGAAACCTGCTCGGCGAGATCGATCAGCTCGTCCGTTGTGTCGCCCATCGCGGAAACCACGACAACCACGTCGTTGCCGTTCTTCTTCGCTTCCACGATCCGCTTGGCGACGCGCTTGATGCCCTCGGCATCGGCTACGGAGGAGCCTCCGTACTTCTGCACGACAAGGCCCACGTGCGCTCCTCGCTCATTCCGTCTCTTCACCGCCCCTGCGCATGCAGTGCGGTCGGCTCAGTCTAACGAGCGACCGAATTTCCCTTCCGGGATACCGCATGGTGAGATGTCCCGCTCACAGAGGCACGGCCGCTCAGGCTCGCACATGCCCGAGCCGGGGCAGCGCACTCGGAACGTGCGATATGTCACAGCGCGAGGCGCGACGACATCGTCACCCTGCGCAGGCACGCGCGAGAGGAACGCGGTCCGGGCGGGGCGGATATGCGGAGCACGGGCCGCCGTGGAGCTTGGAGTCGCGGAGGCGGCCGGTGGTTCGGGAGGGCGGGGAGTGCCACTTGCCGCCGTAGCGCCGGGCGATGGTGGCTGGGAGTTGTTCCGGCCCGGCATGGCGCCTACCTCCAGCCCATCGGCAACAGACTCGGCCGCTGCCGGGCGCAGCTTCACACCCGCCGTTCTGTGACCGCAACGGCTCTCCCGTCCTACCTGACCGGGCGCAGCCCCAGCGGCCTCGCGATCTCCTGGGCCATGACCCTGCCCGCCTCCTCGGCGAGGATCTCGTCGCCGAGGCCCTGGTCGGTGTCGAGGCCGTCCAGTTCCTCCAGGGGCTGGTTCAGCCGTACGTGCGCGACCAGGGACTGGAGCGCGCGGAGCGTCGCGGACGCGGTCGAGCCCCAGTTGGAGAAGTACGAGAACTGCCACCACCACAGGGCCTCGGTGGTGCGGCCCGCGCGGTAGTGGACCATGCCGTGGCGCAGGTCCGTGATGACGTCCGCCAGGTCGTCGGAGATCCGGGCCGGGACGGGGGCCTTGCGCGGCTCGTAGGGGTCGAAGACCTCGGAGTAGACGTCGACCGGGTCGAGCATGGCGGCGAGGCGCTCGCGCAGTTCGTCGACGTCCGGCTCCGGGCCCGGGTCGGGCTCGTAGCGCTCCTCCGGCATGATGTCCTCGTGCGCGCCGAGGCGGCCGCCCGCCAGGAGGAGCTGGGACACCTCCAGCAGGAGGAAGGGGACGGCCGAGTCCGGCTCGTCACCCCTGGCGACCTCCGTGACGGCCACCAGAAAGCTCTCGATCTGGTCCGCGATCTGGACGGCGAAGTCGTCCGGGTCCTGCGACGTGGAGTGCAGCGTGGCGTCAGACATCTAGGAGTCGTCTCCCCTCGAAGGCGCGACCGAGTGTGACCTCGTCCGCGTATTCCAGGTCGCCGCCCACCGGGAGGCCGCTGGCCAGGCGGGTGACCTTGAGGCCCATGGGTTTGATCATGCGGGCGAGGTACGTGGCCGTGGCCTCGCCCTCCAGGTTCGGGTCGGTGGCCAGGATCAGTTCCGTGACGGTGCCGTCGGCCAGCCGCGCGAGCAGCTCCCGGATGCGCAGGTCGTCCGGGCCCACGCCCTCGATGGGGCTGATGGCGCCGCCCAGGACGTGGTAGCGCCCCCGGAACTCGCGGGTGCGCTCGATCGCGACGACGTCCTTCGGCTCCTCCACCACGCAGATCACCGACGGGTCGCGGCGGGCGTCGCGGCAGACGCCGCACAGCTCTTCCTGCGCGACATTGCCGCAGGTCGCGCAGAAGCGGACCCTCGCCTTCACTTCGAGCAGCGCCTGGGCGAGCCGGCGTACGTCCGTCGGCTCCGCCTGCAGGATGTGGAAGGCGATCCGCTGCGCGCTCTTGGGACCGACGCCGGGCAACCGCCCCAGCTCGTCGATGAGGTCCTGGACCACGCCTTCGTACAACGGACTTGCCTTTCCCGAGGAGCTCCGGCACATGGCCCGGCCGGGCTCGCTGTCTTGGTACGTACGGTAGTTGGCGCTCGCCCTTCTTAGAAGGGACGACCGGTGACCGTCGCGATCAGAACGGCAGTCCGGGGATGCCGCTGCCGCCCAGCCCCTGGGCCAGCGGGCCGAGCTTCTGCTGCTGGAGGGTCTGCGCGTTCTCGTTGGCCGCCTGGACGGCCGCGACGATCAGGTCGGCGAGCGTCTCGGTGTCCTCCGGGTCCACCGCCTTCGGGTCGATGACCAGGGCGCGCAGCTCGCCGGCGCCGGTCACCGTGGCCTTCACCAGACCGCCGCCCGCCTGGCCGTCGACCTCGGTCCGCGCCAGTTCTTCCTGCGCCGCGGCGAGGTCCTGCTGCATCTTCTGGGCCTGCTGGAGCAACTGCTGCATATTGGGCTGGCCACCACCGGGAATCACGATCAGCTCCTGGTTTCGTACGGCTGTCAGGGCGGGGTTTTGCCGCCTGGCACGAGCCTACGTGGTGACCGGGACGATCGCTGCGGTAGTCCGTCCGGACTGCGCCCGGGCCGACGGCGGCACTCTTCCGAGTGAAATCGGCGGTGGCTCTCTCCCCGATCGCGCCCCACTTCCGGGCGGAAAAGCGGCGGAACCCGGGGTCCGGCCATCCGGTGGACGGTAGGAAGGGTGCGGCGCTTCAGCACCATGCGTCACGAGCACATCACGGAGTGTGCGTCGCGGATCGTCATAGCTAGGTAGGGAGTGCCGGGTGAGTCAGCCGGAGATGCAGCCCGAGGGTCCGTGCCAGGACGGGCGGGGCGAGGGTGCGGCGGGGCTGCGGCCGGGCGACCTCATGGGGCGGCCGTTTCCGCACGGCGACTGGGGGCAGCCCGCGGAGCGGCTGGAGGAACTGTACCGGTGGGTGGAGCGGCGGGCGCTGGAGACGGCGGCCTGGTACCTCGCGGACCGGGCGGGCAAGCGGCGGGCGGCGCGGGCGCTGCGTGCCGGCACCGTGGCCGGGGCCGTGTGCGGAGCCGCGCTGCCGCTGCTCGATCTGGGCGGGGTGACGGACGGGGCCGTGCCGTGGGCGTATCTGTCGCTGCTGCTGGGGGCGGCGTGCCTGGCCGCTGACCGGTTCTTCGGGGTGACGTCCGGGTGGATGAGGGACGTGGCGACGGCGCAGGCCGTGCAACGGCGGCTGCAGGTGCTGCAGTTCGACTGGGCGTCGGAGAACGTCCGCGAGGTGCTGGGGCCGACGGAGGGGACCGCCGGGGAGGCGGCGGAGCGGTGCCTCTCGGTGCTGCGGCGGTTCTCGGAGGACGTGACGGAACTGGTGCGGGCGGAGACGGCGGACTGGATGGTGGAGTTCCGGACCGGGTCGGCGCCGCCGGGGATCCAGTCGGCGGGGGTGTGCCCGCAGCGGGCGGAGGGACCGGTGCCGGGAAGGCAGGCGCCGCCGCCCGGGGCGAGGCCGAACATGCCCCGGCAGCGACCCCCCGAGGCGCGATGACCGCGGGCCGACCACACGCGAGCCGGGTCAGCCCTCCTTCGTGTACGTCAGGGAGTTGCCGTTGCTCGTGTTCACGCGCTTGAGGCGGCCGTCCGGCAGGATCGTCAGCTCCGTCGCGGCGCCCGGTGCGCACGACGACGCGGGCTCGCCGACGGTGACGGTCGACGGGCCGATCCTCAACGGCCCGTCCGCCGTGGGCTTCTGGTCGAGCTTCGCCTGGAAGACGCAGTGGTACGTGCCGCTGCCCGTCGGACCGTCCGCCGTCAGGGAGAGCACCGTGTCGCCGACCCCGCCCTGCTGGATGACCAGGCGACGGCTGTTGTGGCCGGTGGAGTTGTCGATGGCGGTGGTCCAGGTACCGAGGTAGGCGTCGGGCACGGTGCCGGCGGCGGGCGACTGCGAGGCGGGGCTCCCACTGGCCGGAGTGGAGGGCGCGGGCGTACTCGGGCCGGGGGTCGTGGGCGCGGGCGCCGACGTGTGCGAGGGGCCGCCGCCGTTGCCCGTTCCCGTCCCGCCGCCCCGCATCAGCGCGTACACGGATCCGCCCGCACCGAGCGCGACGACCAGGGCGACCACGATCAGTACGGCGGTCGAGCGCCCGCTCCTGCGCGGGGGTGCCTGCGGACCCGGGTCGCCGTAGGGAGACGGCCCGTACGGGGAGGAGCCGTACGGGGAGGAGCCGTACGGGGAGGAGCCGTACGGGGAGGAGCCGTAGCCGTACGGGGACGGGCCGTACGGCGGTGTGGGGGCGAGGGCGGGCCCCTGGCCGGGAGCGGCGGCCGGGGTGCCGGCCCAGCCGGCGGCGTTCTGGGGGTAGCCGTGGGCGGACGGCTGGGGGTGCTGCTGCGGGTAGCCGTGGACGGGTGGCACGGGGGTGTGGCCGGGACCGACGACCTGGGTGGGCAGCCGGTCGAGGGCGGTGTGCAGCCACAGGCCGTCCCGCCACAGCGCCCCGGTGCCGGGGTCGTCGCTGACGTGGTCGGTG